>JAWOGI010000340.1:0-9573 GCA_046496975.1 Desulfobacteraceae bacterium
TTCGCTCATCTTGAGCACATCCTGCTTTGTCGGTTCCAGGCAGGCATCCAGCCGGCGGATGACCGTCATCGGCAAAATCACGTCCCGGTACTTGCCCCGCACGTAAACGTCCCGCAGGACGTCATCCGCAATACCCCAGATAAAATTTGCAATCCAGTTGAGTTGTCCGTTTTCCATTCAGATTCCTGTTAGGGATCTGTAAGAAAATAATATACGCATATTGCGCAGGATTTTTGTTCGTATTCAAGGCGCGGTAATGGGGGCATATTGAAATATGTCCCATTGGCGCAACGCAGGAGACGGGCAAAAAGACAAGCAAGATGCGTGGATTATTTTTTGGAAGATCCCTTATGCCTTTATAAATTTTTGAATTTCAAGTAATTCAATTTTTTGTTTTTCTAAAGATGAAAGTTTTTTCTTAAGGCTATTTATTTCTCTGTTAATTTTCTTCAACTTAAACTTGACCTCTTGTTCTTCTACTGCTTTATTCCCATGTAATTCTTTAGCTAATGCCTCAACTTCTTTTCTGAGTACTCTGAAATACGGGTTACCATGAGCATAATTCTGACGATATTGTAATTTTCCCGCTTTCATTGCATCAATTATTTCATCTTCTGTTAGTCCAAATTCTTTACACGCATTTTTGTGACTGAACGTCCCACCTTGCTTAGTCCACTGAGAGTCTGACATTTTTTAATATCCAATTATAGTTAAGCATAACGTTTAGCTGCCCAGCCGACGGCCTTCGGAAAGCGACGGAGTTAAGTGGCATATCATCTGAATTATGGCGAAGGATGGACTTAATCAATCGTCCTGCGACAAATCCTTAAAGCACTTCAACCATCCCGCCTCCAAACCGTTTTGTGTGAGAAGGCTCAGATCCACGTTAATACTCTGGAGTGTTGCAGCGATCGTTACCTTATGACATCTGTCAAATAATTCACACGTGACGCAGTCTTGGGGAGATTCTCCGCTTAGCATGGTTCCGCCCTGATCACCAAAGCAGTCCTTTAGTTTTTGGTGAGATTCCATACAGCACCTCTTGTATTTCTTTCCACTGCCGCAAGGACAAGGATCATTTCTTCCTACCCTTTTACTCATATTTCCTACCAGATAACGGGCTGCTCAGGGGCGGCGGCTGTTTGCCGTCCCCTGAAGCAGCGAGGTTATGCCGTTTTATATATTTTTACTTCTTCCGACAATCTGTCGGCCAGCCTATCCTCTTCAGCATCAAGATCGAAATCCATTTGCAGTCCAAGCCAAAATTGTGGAGACATTTTAAAGTAATGGGCTAGGCGAAGTGCGGTATCCGCTGTAACCCTTCTTTTACCATGCACAATTTCATTTATTCTGCGGGGCGACACACTAATATCAGAAGCAATCTTATTTTGGCTTAAATGCATGGGGATCAAAAATTCCTCAAGCAAAACATCTCCAGGATGTATGGGATTCATTTTTTTCATATTCATAACCTCCTAATGATAATCTATGATTTCAACATCAAATGCATCGCTTTTTTTCCATTTAAAACAGATTCTCCATTGGTCATTGATTCTAATACTATGCTGCCCCTTTCTCTTTCTTTTCAACAATTCCAATCGGTTCGAAGGAGGAACCCTCAAGTCATTTAATATGTTGGCGCGGTTAAGCATACGGAGTTTTCGCAAAGCCACTTGCTGAATATCGTTAGGAAATTTCTTTGAAAAAATCCTGTTGAATATCTTTTCAGTTTCTTTGCATTTAAATGACTGAATCATAATAGACAGATTAAACTTTATAACGCATAACGTCAAGCGTTATTTTTTATTATGAGGCATAACAAGTTAATGTGTTGTTCTGTGTATCAACACAAAACAGTTATTATTTGACAACAGTTTTAAAGTCAAGTACAAATAATCTAACTGGATAATAGCTCGTTTTTGTTTGCTATTAGGTTTTGATATCATGATTAAAATACCAGAGGGACTTCAGAAAAAATACAGCGTATTGTTGACAAACAGTGCTGTGCCTGCGGATCATTACAAACATTTCCGAATGTGGCTCCGGTACTATCTGGATTTCTGTCAAAAATATCAGCACCCTTCTGCCGATGAAAACAGTCTGTTATTGTTCCGGGACAAATTACAGCAAAAAAATCAGCCGGATGAGCAGCTTGAACAGGCCCAAAATTGCATCCAAAACCGTGAAAGATGCCAGAAGTCCGCTGGATCTATGAACTCAATGCTAACCCGTGCGATCAAAGCCGTTTCTTCTCTATGGTGTCTCTTTCCTGAAAACGGCAATCTGCCTTGAAATGGCCACCAGGTTGTTGTTTTCATCCCAGAGCTGGCCGTCCTCCTCCACCATGGGGTGGGGTCACCTTTTCGTTATTAACATTATCGTGTACTTTATGGTGTGATTGTGCTTTTCTGTCCAATAACGTCAATAACAAAAGCCTGACCCCGTTGGTCCCCCAAGTCTGACGAGGGACTTATGTTGTGCAAGGTAAACGTGGACGGCATTGTCAACAACCATTGGTTCTGCCCGACGGTAAATAGCTGAGCCTGGGGAGGAGAGATGAGGGGTAACCGGTTCTTTTTAATTCTATTGTTCCTGGTGGTATGGGGCTGCGGGGAAAATGACTCCGCGGTCAAGGTGGACATGACCGTTACGGAACAGGTCGTTTTCAAGGAAGAGTTGGACACCATTTCCTACGCGTATCTGCCCCAGTACTCCCATACGGAATCCTATCGCCGACACCACGGCCTTGTTCAATACCTGAGGCGGGAAACCGGATTGACGCTCAGGCAGGTGTTCCCGGACACCTTTGACCAGCACATGAAAATGCTGAAGGAAGACAAGATTGATATTTCGTTTTCCAACCCTTTTTTTTATGTGAAAATTGCCGAAAAATATCATGCCAGGGCCTTTGCCCGAATTGTGGAGGTGCCGGACAAAGAGCAGTTCCGGGGGCAGATCATATGCCGCAGGGACAATGCCGCCATCCAGACGATCGCCGACTGCAGGAACCGACGATGGATCGCCGTTGATCCCAGTTCGGCAGGGGGATATCTCTATCCTTTGGGCCTTTTTTTCAATCACGGGATAGTGCCGTCGGATTTCAAGGAGATTGCCTTTGCCCCGGGACCCGGGGGAAAACAGGAAAAGGTTATCTTTTCCGTGTACGCCGGGAAGTACGATATTGGAACCATACGGGAAGGCGCTTTGGATGTGGTGGCCGGAAAGATTGATGTTCCCGGAATCCGGGTGATTGCAAGGACCGATCCCCTGCCCGGGTGGGTGTATGCCGCCAATGAAAGTCTGGACAAGGAGATCGTTGAAAAGATAAAGCAGGCCCTGATCAGTCTTGATTTCAATCGTACCCGTCACCGTGGTATACTCAAGGCAGCGGATTTTATCAAGGTCGTCTCCGCTCAAGACAGTGATTTTAACCCTGTTCGGGATTTGACCGCTGCACTGGGCATGGAGGTTCTCCCATGAAACCCGGATTTCGAGGAAAGATTTATCTGGGATTCTTCACCTTGCTGCTGGTCCAGGGCATCATGATTTTTGCCTGGGTCAGCCATGAAATGAAAGGCTCCATCCTGGACGAAATTAAAAACAGGGGGCTTTCCATTGGAAACAGCCTCTCCGTGGGGCTGGTAGAGCCCATGCTGGCCATGGATTTTCTGAGGATGAAAACTCTGATGGAGGGAGCAGTGAGGCTGGACCAGGATATTTGCTATGCCTTTGTTGTGAACCGGGACGGCAGGCTTCTGGTCCATACCTTTAAAAAGGGATTTCCCGTTGAGCTTCAAAGGGCCAACCGGCTGACGGACAGGGGAGACACCGCACTTCAGCTGCTGGATACCGGTGAGCATCTGATTTATGATTATGCCCTGCCTGTGACGGTGGACAGGGACTGCCTGGGCACCCTGAGGCTGGGATTGCGCCAGACCCGGGCGAAAAATGTGGTAAACCAGCTGCTGGTTTCCACCACCGTCATCATCGCCATTGCCATATTCACCGCCGGTTTTGTGGGGGCTCTGCTGGTGAACCCGGTGAGCCGGAGCATCAAAAAACTACAGGATTCGTCGGACAAGGCCTTAAAGGGGAACCTGGATGTGCTCACAGCCCCCAGGCTGGCAAAGAACTGCTGGGATATCATGCAGTGCGGCAGGCTGGACTGCCCGGCCTACAAGAATTACCATCACCGGTGCTGGTATATGGCCGGCACCCTCTGTCCCACCTGTGTGGAAGGCGAATATGCCAGGAAGATAGCGTCCTGTTATCACTGCCCGGTCTACAAAAAATGTTCAGGAGATGAGATCCAGAGCCTGGCCGAGAGTTTTGACGCCATGATCCTCTCCCTCAAGGGAAACCTCATGGATCTCAAAACCGCCGAGCAGGTGGTAAATGAGCAGAAGGCCCTCCTCCAGACGATCCTGGACGCCGTTCCCGATTTTATTTCCCTCCAGGACCATGAAGGGCGGTATGTATCCGTTAACCGCGCCTTTTGTGACATGCTGAACAGGTCCAGCGGTGAAATTCTGGGCCGGACCAATGATGATCTGTTTCCTGGGACCCGTGCCGGGCAATACAATCGAGAAGACCGAAACATACTGGAGACGGGAATTCCCCTGGTAAAGGAGAACCGGGTTACAGGTCCCGGGGGAACCAAATGGCTCCATGTGGTGAAAATCGCTCTGTCCGAAACCCCGGATCAGGCCCGGGGGCTTGTCTGCAGCGGCAGGGACATTACTCTGCTCAAGGATGTCCAGGACCAGCTCACCCATGCCCAGAAAATGGATTCCCTTGGAAGACTGGCATCGGGTGTGGCCCATGAGATCAATACCCCCCTGGGTATTATCCTGGGATATGGGCAGCTTCTGCTGGAGGATGTAAAAAAAAACGGGCAGATGTATGAGGATCTGGAGGTTATTGTGAAACACTCAAAAATATGCGCCGGGATCGTAAAAGATCTGCTCAGCTTTTCCCGGTCCGGGGAGCGTGTGGTCTCGGAATTTGACATCACCGCGGCTCTGGAGGAGGTCATCGGTGTGGTGGCGCATACTTTCAGCCTCAACCATGTAAAGATACAAAGGCAATACCATGACCGTCCCCTGGTCATGAAGGGGGACAAGGAGAAAATAAAGCAGGTGTTCATCAATCTGCTGAACAATGCATGCGATGCCATAGGAAAGAACGGCAGTATCTGTGTGACCACAGGCATGGGAAAAAAGGGCAAGAATGCAAAGGTCTCGATTACCGACACGGGGTGCGGCATTGCCAAAGAAGAGATTCAGAAAATATTTGAGCCCTTTTATACCACCAAGGGTCCGGACAGGGGAACGGGTCTGGGATTGTCGGTCACCTTTGGGATTGTTCAGGAGCACAAGGGGCTGATCAAGGCCTTTTCTCCTCCCATATCAAAAGAGAGGAGAGGGCAGGGCGGGCAGGGCACCCAGTTCATCGTGACCCTTCCCATGGATTCAGATTCGGAGAAAGGAGGGTAACATGGCGGTGATTCTGGTTCTGGACGATGTGCCGGACGCAGGCAATCTCATCAAGCGGATTTTGGAGCGCAAAGGGCACCGGGTGATTCCCTTTACCGAAGAGGAGGAGGCCGTCGCCTATGTGGAAAATCACCGGACAGACCTTGCCGTTCTGGATATCAAGCTCAAAAAGATGAGCGGGGTTGATGTGCTGGAAGAGCTGAAAAAAAGAGCGCCGGACCTCAAGGTCATCATGCTTACCGGATATCCCACCATTGAGACGGCCAAAGAGAGCCTTAAGCTGGGGGCGTTGGCCTATTGCGTCAAGCCCATAGACAAGGACGAGCTGGAAGAAAAGGTGTCCCAGGTTCTGGCCGGGTAGACCATCAAAGCCGCTGTTTTGGGTTGTGCCTTGGCATTGCCGCCATGAACAGTGGCTCTTTCCAGGGGACTCATGGGGTGTTGCCGGCGGCCATATGGTTGAAATAGGCCTGGACAAACCGGCCGGATATGGTGTCGGCCAAAGAAAACCGGAAGGCATTGTCTGCCAGGAAGTGGCCGGAAAAGGCCAGGAACACTTCCCGGGAAAGCTCAAGCAGGTTTTTTTCGATGGCTTCCCGGTCTTCTCTGAAATTTTTCATTCCGTAAATCCGGCACCTGACCGGCCGGATTTCAAATATCTCACAGCCGTTGCCCTGGTTGAAGGGACATGGAACACCCGGGGCATTGCTTCTGTCAACGGCCCGCTGAATGGCCGCTTCCCGCTGGGCAGAGGTCAATTTCCGTCCGGTCATCCAGTGGAGGTAGATCACTTCAATGAAGGGGATATCAAAGGGCTTGGCGCAGCAGAGGTGCTCTCCCCGGACCTGGGAAGGGCAGCCCTTCTCTCCACGGGCTCCGGCCTGCTGGTCTATTTTCACGACCAGGGTGTCGTAATCCGAAAAAAAAGTTCCCAGATCCACCCGGGCGCGGGATTCCAGGGAGGGTTCCCGGATTTTCAGAACACCGGATCTCTTGTTGTACCGTTTGACCAGTTTCCACTGTCCGTATGAGGAGGGGACGGCCCTGGTTTGTTTTAATTGTTTCGATGCCGCCTTGAGCCCCAGGCCCCGCCGGATCATATAGGCCGTAACAAAAGTGCCGGTCCGGCCTATGCCGTGGCGGCAGTGGATCAGTACTTTTTTTTCCAGGTAGAGGGCCTCGTCCAGCCAGGCCAAGGCCTTTTCCATGGTCTCCAACGGGGGGACATCTTCGTCCCAGATCGGCAGGTAGTAGACCTCAAACCCGGCGGAGGCCTCCAATTCATGGAGATCTGAGAATTCCCCACAGAGATTGACAATGGCATCAATGCCTTGTTCTCCTATGGCATCCAGCTGGGCATAGGACATGGGAGCCGGACCGATGCCCATGTTTTTCGTAATCCATCTCAGGTCATAATCGGACATACATCACCCCTCCTCCTGCGGCCTGCCGGGTCTGAAATCACAACGGCCGTCCATGAATTCATCCATCCACCACCCAAGGTCGTTTTCGTCTTTAATGTACATATCCATGAGTTTGGTGGCGCCCATGAGCCGCCCTATAATCTCAAGGCGGGTTTCGATTGTTCCTTGCCCGGCCCGGGCAGTCATTGCGTCGATGAGGTCGGATTTGATGGTGACCATGAAGTCAAGCCGTTCCAGAATCCCGGCAATGAATCGGGCTCTCAGCCATCGGCCTTCCGGGCTGCCTCCCCCCCCTGAAAACCGAAACTGGATATAATTGTTCTCCTCGGTGGAAGAACAGAGAACGTCAATGATGGCAAAATGATACCCGAACCTGAGGTTGATATTGGCATAGGTGCGGGCCACAGCGGCATAGCTGCCGAATCGGGGATTGTCAGGGGAGATAATGCCTCCGGCCATGACGGCTTTGTCATAGGATTCCCAGTCAAAATGGCGGGTTTCGGCCCAGCAGATGCCTGGATGGGACAGCCCCTTTAAAACGGCCCGCATGGGCAGGGATCGGATATCCCCGTAACGGAGGGTCTTTCTTGACCGTGATGCAGGGGTGGTACCGGCCTCGTCTCCAGTGCCGGCATCCAGCACGTAAAACAGCATGGGGATGGGGGATATCAGTTTTTTGGCGCCTTTTTTCCGGCTGCCCTGGCGCTGCCCTGATAAAAACATCTCTTTCATGGCGGTTTCATGGATAAACCGGATGATATCGTGGAGGGAGCGGCACCCTTCCGGTTTAAAACACGGGGCTTCGGGGTCCGTCAGCGTCAGTTCCGCGCAGAAGTTGATGACAAATCGCAATGTTGTCATGACATCGCTTTTGGCAAAAATTTCCTCTTTCGGAGAAGCAGCTGACGGCCCGACGGGAAGGGTGTCAGCGTAGACCCGGCACTGTTCCGCATCCAGGGTGATGACCCGGCCGGGTTTAAGTTCTTTTCTTCCCTGTTCAGGGCCAATCATGGCCGGCACCCCGAATTCCCTGGCAATGGAGGCAAAATGCCCGGCCGTGCTTCCCGTTTTGATGATGATGCCGGCCATTTTATGGATGGCCCGAACAAACTGGGGCAGGGCATGGTCGGCCAGAACAATGCTATTCTCCGGGATTTCCTGGAGCTGGTTCAGGGTTCTAAGCCGGAACACCCTGCCTGATCCCGTGCCCCGGCAGATGGTTCGGCCGCCGGAACAGAGGGGCGTACGGTGTTGTTCCTGGAAAGGCTTCTTTCGGGGCGGGCTGACGGAAAGAGAATCGATCAGGGGCCTTGCCTGGAGCACAAATAGATCTCCTGAGCGCTCCTTGCACCATTCGATGTCCTGGGGGAGGCTGAAACAGTTTTCAATGGCCTCCCCCCATCGGGCAAGGGTGAGGATGTCCACCCGGTCCAGGGAGAGCCGGGCCTGTTTTGGGGGGGCCGTGTCAAAGATCCGGGTGCCGGTGTCCGGGTCCAGGGTCATCTCTTTCTCCTTGGTCCCGGGCAGGGCTTCAATGGATTGGGTTGTTTTGTCAACACGGATCTGGTCCGGGAAGATCTCTCCTTTGACCAGCAGTCCCCCCTGTCCCCAGGTGGAGTGGATGATGATGTGGCCGGTGTCCTGGTTTTCAAGTCCCCGGGTGTACATCACACCGGCCGCACCGGCATCCTTCATCTCCAGGGCAAGGACCGCCATGGGCGTGTCATGGTCGGCAATGCCTGCGCTGATTCTGTAAAACAGTGCTGAAGGCCGGTATTTCCCCGCCAGAACCTTTTTGTAACCGTCCATGATCCCGCTCTCTTTCAGGTTCATCACACTCAGGTACTGGCCGGCAAAAGAGACGGGGCCATCCTCTTTGACCGCTGAGCTGCGCAGGGCCAGCCGGAGGCTGGGGGATGTTTCCCCGCCGGTGTTCTGTTTCAGCTGCGCCAGGGCCCTTAGGATTTCAGACTCTATCTCCCCGGGCACCGCAGCGTCCATGAACATCTGCTGGATGCTTGCCGCCGTGCTTTCCAGCATCACCGGATCGTGGATGTTTATTTCTGCCAGTCGCTCATTGATCGGCTTTTCCAGGTCATTTGCCTCAATAAAGCGGTGGAAAGCATTGGTGGTGATTACAAAGCCAGGGGGAACAGGCAGGTGAAGCTCCTGGTTCAGCCTTGCCAGAACCGCTGCTTTTTCCCCGGTAACGCCCATGTCGGTCATATCCGCCTTGCCAAGTCCAATGGTAAAAGGGGGGGAGGAGTCAACGGCCGGAGGGGCCAGCATGAACCTGACATAGAAATCAAATTTTTTATGGTACTCTTTCAGGCGCCAGTACCGTGACGGGCACATGGTCAGCAATTGATCGATCATACCCAAGACGGATGCGGCAAATTCTCCGTAAACGGCCACGATGGTCTGAAAATCCCTTTTTTCCAGGTTGTAGTAGATCTCTTCCAGGGTGGCCAGCTGGTTGTGTGCCTCCCGGTCATGGTCGAGGAGGCGCTTGAAGGCGTCGTATTTTTCCCTCAGGACGGTTCCAGGGGAAAAGACCTGGAATGTGAGGTGTCGGAACAGATTCTTAATGGGCATGACAGGTCTCGCATGCTGGTCGTTGCTGTTCTTTTTCCGGAACATAGGGTATCAGAAGA
>JAWOGI010000067.1:0-6207 GCA_046496975.1 Desulfobacteraceae bacterium
GGAGGGTGTGGATGAATCGGTGCCCTATCCGGAAAGATACCACGCTGTTTACCCGGAGACCAAGGCCATGGCGGAAAAAATGGTGCAAAAGGCCGGAGCAGGGGGGCTTGACACCATAATCCTCAGGCCCCACCTGATCTGGGGGCCTGGAGACACCCACCTGGTGCCCCAGTTGATCAAAAGGGCAAAAACACTGAAAAAAATCGGCAGCGGGAAGAACCGGGTGGACACCATCTATGTGGAAAATGCCGCAACTGCCCATATCCTTGCCTGTAAGGCCCTTGCCCAAAATCCAGTCCTTTCGGGGAACATCTATTTTATCAGCCAGGACCAACCGGTGAACCTGTGGCAGATGGTGGATAAAATCCTTGCCTCTGCCGGCGTTCCCCCGGTTAAGGGGACGGTCTCAGCCAGGAGCGCCGTTGCTGCGGGAGCTGTCTTCGAATTTCTCTTTTCCCTGCTGAAAATTGAAAAAGAGCCTCCCATGACAAGATTTGCCGCCAGGGAGCTTTCAACCTCCCACTGGTTTGATATATCAAGGGCCAAAAAAGATCTTGGCTACCGGCCGGAAATTTCAATCGAGCAGGGGCTTGAGCTGCTGGCCGCTTCGTTTGGCAACAAAAGAGAGGTTTGATCATTGTTTATTGTAATTTGGGATTTATTTGAAATTTTATAACCCCCATGAGCAGCATGCTCACAACAAAGATAGAAAGTCGAATTAGAGGCAGCCGGTCCGGGGCATTGCCCGTAGCGGTTTTGAGCGGCAGCGGTCAGCATGGACGCTGAAGGAGCTGCCGCTCACCTCGGAGCAAATCTTGGATGATTTGCGAGAATGAGCGTAGGGCAATGCCCCGGATCGGCTGCCGGGATTACACGACTTTCATATATAAAGAGGAACCGTGGGGGCCTATCCAGGTGTTGTGATCTGGAAGAAATTTTTTATCTGGTCTTCTTTCTTTTTCAGTTTGTCCACAATCAACCGCAGCACAGTTTCGGTGGTGCCGGTCTTTCGGTGGGCATTTTTAACTACCACAGGCACGGGGTTGCCGCTGTGACCGATATGGGCCTTGTGGCACAAATAATCCGCCAGATTGATGATTAAAGCGTGGTGCCGAAAATCAGCAGGGCAGGCCTCGGGGTTGTGGTGGAACCGGCACGGCAGGAGGATGGATGAGGGGAACTGCCACCTTTTCATCAAGAGGCCCGCCACAACCGAATGGTCCATGGTGAAAAAATCGGGTTCTGTCCGGAACAGGGGAACTTTTTTTTCCATGGCTGTCTGCCTTACCCGCTGATACTCCTCCTTGAAATAGATGGCAAAGATGATCTTTCCAATGTCATGGAGGAGGGCAGGGATGAAGATCTTTTTGGCGATGGCCGGGTTGGTCCGGGTGGCAATCTCTTTGGCCGCTGTTGCGCATCCGATGGAGTGGATCCAGAGGGCTTTCATGTCAAGGGAGAGCCCGTTTTCCCTGTCGGCAAACGAGGAGAGGATGCTCATGCCAAGGGTTATTCCGATGATTTCATCAAAGCCGATGATCGTTATGGCCCTTTTGATGGTCTCGGTTTTGGTCTTCTGGCCGTAGTATACCGAGTTGGCAAGGCGCAGCAGCTTGTTGGTGATTCCCATGTCATAGGAGATCAGTCTTGCCAGGTCTTCAACGGTTGTGTTCTCATCCGAGGCCGCTTTGAGGATGTTGTTCACAATAACATCGAGGGTCGGCAGGTCGGTTTCACTGCTCTTGATCATCCGGATGATTTTCGTCTCTATGTCCATACCCTGTCTCTGCTACTGGCCGAACCGGTTAAAAAAGATCTTTTCACTCTCCAGGGATTCTCTTGTATGGGGAGGCTTTTCCTCGTCAGGGTATCCGATGGCAATTATGGATTCAACGTTTATTGTTTCGGGGATCCCAAGGAGCTTTCTTACCTGCTCTTCTGCGGTGACACCGCTGCTGTGCTCTCTTTTCCGTATCTGTATCCAGCAGGAGCCAAGATTCAGCTCCTCTGCTGCCAGCTGGATAAAGGTTGAAGCAATGGAGGTGTCTTCAATCCATACGTCACTGGTTTCCCCGTCCGCGCATACGACAATTCCCAGGGGGGCATTCCTGAGAAACGAGGCGCCATGGGGTTTTGACCGGGAGAGCTCTTCGAGCAGTTCTCTGTTGTCAATGACAACAAAGCGCCAGGGGTTTAAGCTTCTTGAAGAGGGGGAGCGCAGGGCCGATTCGATGAGCCTGTCAACTTTTTTTTTTTCAATGGTATCGGGCTTGAATTTCCGTATGGATCGTCTTTTTTCGATCAAATCAAAAAACATGGTGTCTCCTTGTTGAAACAGGTTAATCGATGTGGCTGACTGCGGTTTCTCAGTGAAGATGCGTCACATCAATGGTGCCGTTGTCGGTCATCTCGTTGAATTTTCTGATGAGAAAGGTTTTGAAATGGGTCCTGGTGACAGGCCACAAAAGAAGCAGACCTGCTGTATCGGTTAACAACCCGGGGGTGATGAGCACCAGTCCTGCTATGAGGATGATAAGGGCGTCGATCAGGTCGTCCGCCGGCATTCTGCCCTGCTGCATGTTGGCACGGACCCTCAGCATGGTCTGCATCCCCTCCATCCTTGCAAGCCAGGCCCCGAAAAATCCCGTTGCAATGACAACGAGAACGGCATTGAGCCCGCCAATGGCAGTTCCGATTTTGATGAGGATGTAGAGTTCAACAACAGGTATCAGGGTAAAACAGAGAAAGAGTTTTAAAAGCATATTTTTTTATCTCCTTGAATTGAAGGCTGAGCTTGATAATAATGCCGGTTATAATGCGAATTGCTGGTACTGAACAAGATGACAATAAAAACCTTTTTGTCAAGTATTTCTTCAAAAACTCTCTCTCTTGGGGAACCCGGGCCGGGACAGGCGTTTTTGTCCCGGCATGGGCGGGATAAGGGCCTTAGTCCATGGGCCCGTGTACGGCGAGGACCATGCTGTACCCTCCCTGGACGTTCCTTGTGTTGGTGATGCCGTTGCCGGCCAGCACCACCTGTACTTCATAGGATCTGGCGCCTGAACCGCAGATGAGGCAGAGGGGCTCATCCGCTGGCACCTCACCGATTCTCTCTCTCAATTCGTTCTGGGGAATATTGATCCATCTGTTGCCATGTTTTTTCACAAAAGGTTCTGCCTGGGCACTGCTTCTGATGTCAAGAACCCTGGTTTTCTGTTGCTCAAAGGCGTGGATGAAATCCATGGCATCAATGGGTTTGTGGCTTCCCCGGATCGTGTTGTCAAGGCAGTTGCCTGCATTGTTGATGATGTCCATGGCAGAAGAGTAAGGGGGGGCGTATGCCGTTTCAAGGGAGCAGATGTCACTGACCGCTGCTCCGTACTGGAACAGGGGCGCCACGGCATCCACCCTTGCCTTGACAGCATCCCCCTGGGGCCCGGCGCTCTCTATGCCTATGATCTTCCCCGTTCGTCTGTCCCCGATGAGTTTGATATACATGAACTGGGAGTCAGGGTAGAAATGGGCCCTGTCAGACTGGGCAACAAAAGACGAGACCGGGTCAAACCCTGAAGCAGCTGCCTGGTCAAGGGTCATTCCGGCCTTGGCGATTCCCATGTCAAAGATCTTGATGCAGAAGGTGCCGACGGTGCCCTTGAACTGTTCCATTCCCCCGTTGATGTTGGTGGCAATGATCCTTCCCTGCCTGTTGGCAAGGGAACCCAGGGGCATCAGGGTGGTTTCACCGTTGACAAGGTTTTCAATCTCAACGCAATCTCCCCCGGCATAGATGTCTGGGTCAGTGGTCTGCATCCGCTTGTTCACCAGAATCCCCCTGTGTTGTCCAAGGGCAAGTCCTGCCTCTTCTGCCAGCTGGGAATTGGGTCTCACCCCTGCAGCCAGAATCACAATGTCGCAGGGGATGGTTGCGCTGTCGGTTTCAACAGAGGTGACCTTGTTCTCCCTGTCTCCATTGATGCGCAGAACCTTTTCAGAGAGCATCACCGTTACATCGTTTTTCCCAAGCTCTTTTTCTGCAATGGTTGCGATCTCGTTTCCAAGGGCTGCCGGCAGCACATGGTCGGCCATTTCAATCAGGGTGGTCTCGATGCCCCAGAGGTCGGTCAAGGCTTCGGCCATTTCAATGCCGATGGCCCCTGCGCCGATGACCACGGCTTTTTCAACGGCTCCTTCTGAGATCCTGGTCTTGATGGCCTGGGCGTTGTGGAGGTTGGAAACGGTGAACACCTGGGGAAGATCGGAGCCGGGGAATGGGGGCCTTACAGGTGTCGCCCCTGTTGCCAGCACCAGTTTGTCGTAGTCAAGCTCTTCCTGGGTATCTTCCTTCAAGTGGCGCACCAGCAGCTTTTTCTCTTTTCTGTTGATGGAGAGGGCCTCGACTTCGTTTAACACAGTGACCCCCTTGTCAGTGGAAAAGAACTCCTTGTCCCTTACTGAATGGGCGATGGTCGAATAGAGACCTTCAAGGTCGGTGACATCCCCCCCCACGTAATAGGGGATACCGCATCCGCCGTAGGAAATCAGCCGGTCCCTGTCAATAAGAACAATTTCTGCTTCGGGGTTCAGGCGCCTCAGCCTGCAGGCAACCTTTGGCCCCACTGCAACGGCTCCGATAATAAGTATCCGTTCAGCCATTTTTTCTCCTTTTTTCTGAACTCATATTTTGATAACGGGGTCAGGCTTGTTTCATGGTGCCTTTTACCGAAAAACCTCGGTGGAAACGGCAAAAAGCGCCATAATACAGGCCTGATCCCAATTGCGAAATGCCCCCCCACACACATCTCTGGTGCGGGGGCGAAAAACCAGCGCAAAGTACACTAATACAAAATTTTCAGTTTGCATATGATATTTTTAAAAGGTTCCATTTTTTCCGGGCAATGTTCCCGGCTGCCTGCAAATTGCCGGGGTTCGTCGATTGCAGGTAATCCAGGGTGGTTGTACCGAAACCCGTGATCTCGCAAACTAAATGGCTTTTGAGGTGTCTGGATTATGTTTCTATTGCGCTCAAGCCGCCTGATATGGTAGTAAACAAGCCTGGTGTGTTAAGATTGTGTTTTCGTCCCAACACGTTTTTTTCGTTCATACACAAGACATGTATGGTGCCCATGTTCACATGGTTAAAAACGCCTGTATCCCGGAAGGTGATGATAAGGTTGTGTGGGGTGGGAAAGACCATTACCTGTGGACCGTAAAGTTTATAAGAGGTGGAAGGATGAGGATCGTGGAGATTGAACAGGAGCCTGTTGAGCTGTACAAGATATTGAAATTTGAAAATCTTGTCATGAGCGGTGGCGAGGCAAAGCACGTCATTGCCGATGAGCTGGTTTTGCTCAATGGGGCAGTGGAGACCCGGAAGCGGAAAAAAGTGTTTGCAGGGGATGTTGTCACCTTTGCCCATGAGGTGATGAAGGTTTCTGTAAAAAAGGGGGAACGGGATGGATGAGCAGGCGATCCTATCTTCACTGGTTTCCCATGCACTTCTCCTGGGGGTCAGCGATGCAAAGATCTTCGATCCCGGTTTGATTGCTGTTGACGATAAATTCCCCGGTTTTTGCCGGGAACCCCGCTGTCCGGGGTTTGGGCAGTCCATGAGCTGTCCGCCCAATGTCGAAGGGCCGGACTGGTTCCGGGCCTGCCTTGAACGGGCGGACCACGTCCTTGTGTTTAAATTTGATGTCCCTTCGACCACCCTGCTTTCCGATGACCGCCATGATGTCACCCGGTTGATCCACGATACAGCCTCGGCCATTGAACGGTTTGCCGTGGGCAAGGGGTACAAACAGTCGGCAGGGTTTGCAGGGGGGTCGTGCCGGCAGCTTTTCTGTGCAGAGCATGACGCGTGCAGGGTGCTTGCCAAACAAGGGGAGTGCCGGCATCCAGAGATTGCAAGGCCGTCCATGTCGGGAATGGGGGTTGATGTTCTCAAGCTGACCAGGCTTGCCGGCTGGAAGAACCGTTTTTTTACAACCAAGGATGGCCCGGCAAACAGCGACAGCCCTGATGATGCTGTTTCCATGGGGTTCATGGCCGGGCTTGTGCTCCTGGAACGGTAACTTTTCCAAGTCGAATTAGAGGCAGCCGGTCCGGGGTTTTGCCCGGATCGGCTGCCGGTGCACCACGATTTTCATATAACGGCCATGCCCTGCGGGCACAACAAAGCATGAAACGGTATTGCGCCGCCCCCAGTGG
>JAWOGI010000111.1:0-4778 GCA_046496975.1 Desulfobacteraceae bacterium
CAACAACGGCAGCAGATTGACCGGCCGTTCCCGTAAAAACGATCCATGCTGTCCCCCGGAGGTCTTGGGGGTTCAGGATCAGGCCTGAACCATCGTCATTCCTGTCCGCCCCTTCTACCAGACAGACGATGACCCCAAAAAGGCATGGAAAACCGGCATTTCAACAGCATGGGCCAAAAAATCATACGGACGTTTTAATACAACCAGAAAAATTTCAATGCAAAGGGAGGTGGTGAGGATGCTCGAATTGTTGTCAGAGAAGGGCTGATCATGAAAAGATTCATCCATATTCACTGAAAAGATGAACAAGGAGGAACAATTTTATGGAACAGAAAATCTGGGTTTTCCTGTTTTTGGGTGTGTACATTATTTATTGCTTCTGGTGGGGGTTAAAAGGCTTTTTTACGGAAAAGACAACCTCAGGATACGGTGTTGCAGGCCGTTCCATCCCCTTTATCGCATTTCTCATGGCAGCAACGGCGGCGTCCTTTTCCGGGTGGACCTTTGTGGGACACCCCGGTCTGATCTGGAAGGTGGGACTGGTGTACGCCTATGCATCCTTTTATGTATTGACCATTCCCATTACCGGTGCCTTTTTCTCCAAACGGAACTGGCTCATGGGCAAACGGTACAATTTCATGACACCGGGCGATATGTTTGCCTACTACTACAACAATGAGCTGGTCCGTTGGCTCACTGTTCTGGCTGCACTTTTATACTCCATCTTTTACTCGGGCATCCAGCTCATTGCCGCTTCCAAGCTCTTCTACTGGGTTGCCGACGTTCCCCCGACATTCGGGCTGATCTTCATGGCGTTCATCGTCTGGTTCTACGTTGTCACCGGCGGTCTCAAGGCCAGTACCTGGGTGGGGGTGCTCCAGTTTCTCCTCCTGGTGACGGGTATTTTCCTGCTGGGAGCATTTGTTCTCACCTCGGAGACCATCGGCGGATGGTCAGGCATGACCGCATCACTGCAGACTCTTGACGAAAAGTTCATAAAGGTGCCGGGCCTTATCCACTTCGGCATCGGCGGAGGCTGGACAGCGATGATGATCCTCACCTATATGTTCGCCCTCATGGGCATCCAGTCATCTCCGGCCTTTATCCTGTGGAATTTCGGCCTCAAAAACCCAAAACCCCTGGCATGGCAGCAGGTTTTCATGTCAACTTTCGTGGTTGGCGTCTGTCTGTTCTTTTTCGCCGCCTTCCAGGGAATGGGTGCCAAGATCCTCGAACTCTCCGGAGAGATGGTCATTGCCAACAGCGGTGATGTGGTGCCCAAGCTGATGACCCATTTTCTGCCCGGTCCCGTTCTCGGCCTGGTGTTTCTCGGGGCCATCGCCGCCATTCACTCCACGGCGGCGCCCTATATCGGAACCGGCGGCACCATCATCCAGAGGGATGTGTGGTGGCGGTACGTCAGAAGCCAGGGGGGATCCCACAGCGAGCAGATCTGGACCAACCGGATCATGGCGACGATTTTAACCGTGGCAGCGGTTGTGGTGAGTCTCACCTCCTCGGATGCCATTGTTATGATCGGCGGGTTTGCCACCACCTTTGGCACCATCATGTACCTGATGCTCATCGGTGTTCACTGGGGATTCAAATTTCCCAGCATCGGTGCGGCCCTTGGGCTTCTTGTGGGTATTTCAGTCAACCTGCTCACCTACTTTGTCTGGAAATACCCGCTGTCCATGCACACGGCCTTCTGGGGAATCTTTTCAGGTCTCGTTGTGGCCTACGGCTGCCGGGGACTTGGATTTAAAGACACCCAGGAGACCATTGACCGCCAGAAAGAGATCAGGACCTGGCTGGACAGCATTGATGGCCCCAGTGAAAACGGCAAAAAATGGCGTTCCAGGATGAAGATCGTCGTCCCCATATGGTATTTCATGGCCCTTGGCCCCGGTGTTCTTCTGGGAAACACGGCCTTTACCTTCTGCGGATTCCCGGCAACCTGGGCATGGCAGATTGTCTGGTGGATCGTCGGTATTGTGATGATGTGGGCCCTCTGTTTCAAGGCGGAAATGTCCACCACCACCGAAGAACAGATAAGGCGTGTTGACCAGGAACTGCTCGGAGATGTTACCAAAGAGGCAGATGCCTGATAATTTTTAATAGATAAAAGGAGGTACAACCATGGCCCAGGAAGACAAATATTTGATCATCGTTGTTATTTTCAGTATTCTGCTGACCGCCAGCTTTGGCTGGGGGTGGTGGGGATAAGTTTTTTTAAAGGAAGCCCGTTAACATCAACAACCGGGAAGGATTCCGGCAGACCCTGGAATCCTTCCCGCCTGAAAGGAGAGAGGCATGAATAGTCCGTGGCTGAAAATCACTGCACTCTGTTCGGTAATCATGGGAATTGTTCTTTTCTGCATGATTTTTGGAGGATATTCGAGTTTTTACAGATCCCAGAACAGAATTGAAAATTCCAGAAAGATCCTTGCAAACGCCTGTCAACAAAGGCTCGATCTGCTTCCACAACTATCGGCCACATTGGCACCAGGAACTGATGACCCCATTATCAAAAATTTGAAACAGGCCGGTAAAACCGCCCAGACCATACTGAACCGGGTGGCCTCCCGGGAACCCCCCCTTGACAAAAAACTCACCCTGAAACTGGAAGAATCCCAGGACGCCCTGGCAAAAGAGATTGTAACTGTTTTTTCCACCCTTGACCAGACGGGCAGGGAGCTTCCGGTAATCCAGGAACGGTTTTATACAGCCCAGAACCATCTTTTCATGGCCAAAAGAAAGTACAACGACGAGGTAAACTACTTCAAGACCAGGACCAAAGCGTTCCCCGGTGTTTTTATGGCAAAAATGTTCGGGTTTAATAAAATCGACTATTTCATGCTTTCAGAAAACAGCCTGCTTCCCGCTGCCAGCACCTTTGCCGCAAAAAAAAAGGAGAAAAGCAGTTCCAGTGAATCAAGCACCTGACACTTTTTTGGGCCCTGTCACCAGTACAACCAGAAGGCTTGGTCTCCAGCAATTCTAATATTGCTGGAGACCAAACCCCAACCAGGTAAGGCTCTCTTTTCCATCAGAGCCTGAACTCTTGTTTGCAGTGTTCACAAACACCAGTGGCGGAAAGCTGCTTGCAATGGACGCACTTGTCCACAAGAAAACGGTCTTTACCCTGGGATTGACCGCAATGGGGGCACTCCCAGTCTTTTTTGTTTGCAAGGATTTTAAAGCAGTAGGGGCACTTGACTGGAAATCGTTTGAAAATAAGGTAAAAAACACCGGCGGCCAGAAAAAACGGGCCGATCAACTTGAACTGGGGGGAGGAGGAGAACTGTTCAAAGTCCGCAGACCCGGAGAGGATCACATACACAAGAAATGCGATATTGGTGATGGCAAGAAATTTAAACCGGAAATGAAAAAAAACACTTTTTGGTGGTCCCTCTTCCATGGGGCTTGCTCCTTTTTTTCTGACGGATCGGCTCATTGGTGAAATCAATTCTGATCAAAACTGGACAATTTCAGCCAACCATAGTAGAGTGAACCGCATAAATCAACACTTTTTTGGTATGCCTGCACATATAACGGCCATGATGCACGCATCACAACGAAGTATGAAAGTCCGGAATCCGGTCTGAGTCCTAAAGGGAACACTATTTTCAAAAATGAAATCAAAAATTCTTGCCGCAGTACTGAGACAATTGAGAGCCGCTCCCGATTTTACCAGGGAGGGCATCGAAAAATACCGGGAGTTTCTCGACACCAGTGCCAAAGCCTTTAAAATTGACCGGACCGCCGGTTTTAAACCGGTTCATATCAATGGGGTTCCCGGGGCATGGATCATACCGGCCAGGGCAGCGAAAAAAAGTGTCGTTCTTTACCTCCACGGCGGCGGGTTCATCGCAGGATCCATCGCATCCCACAGGGATCTTGCCACGAGGATAGCCAACGCCTCAGAATCAAAAGCTCTGATCATCGACTACCGGCTGGCACCTGAGCATCCATTCCCCGCCGGCCTGGAAGATGCCGTCCAGGTCTATACCTGGCTGCTCAACCACGGTTTTTCCGCCCCACACATCGCCATTGCAGGAGATTCCGCCGGAGGCGGACTGGCCGTTTCCCTGCTCCTGACAATCAGGGACAAGGGCCTGCCCATGCCCGGGTGTGCCGCGCTGATCTCCCCGTGGACGGACCTTGAATGCAAGACCCCCTCCCACACCACAAACCAGACAACAGACCCCATGCTGAATCAGCACATGCTTTTTTCCACGGCACAGCTCTACACCGAGGAAAAAAACTGGCGCCACCCCCTGGTCTCTCCTGCCAACGGAGATTTCCAGGGGCTGTGCCCTCTGCTGGTGCAGGTCGGTTCCAAAGAAATCCTCCAGGACGATGCCGTGCTGCTGGTCCAGAAGGCAAAAGAGGCTGGTGTTCCGGCCGAGATTGAAATCTGGGAGGGCATGTTCCATGTGTGGCACTATTTTTCACGGTACCTTGATCAGGGACGAAAAGCCGTGGAAAAAATCGGCAGCTTCATAAAGGCCCATTCCCAACAACTACCATGAGCAGCGTGCTCACAACGAAGTATGGGTCGTAGACGCGGAGCCAAATCCGATGCAGAGGCAGCCGGTTCGGGGTTTTGCCCGTAGCGGTTTTGAGCGGTAGCTGTGAGCATGGATGCTCTAAACAGCTGCCGCTCACCTCGGAGCAGCCCATGGACGGGCTGCGTGACTCGAAGAGGAGCCCTGGCTCCATGAGCGTAGGGCAATACCCTGAATCGGCTGCCGGGATTACACGACTTTCATATA
>JAWOGI010000136.1:0-8304 GCA_046496975.1 Desulfobacteraceae bacterium
GGAATTCATGGAAGCGGACCGGAAATTTCACATCGAATTCACCACCCTGGCTGACAATGATTATCTTCTGGAAATGATGCAGAATATCAGGGATATCATGCATCTCATGGGATTCAGAGCCCTTGCCCTGAATGGAAGGATGCAGGGTGTGATTGAAGAGCACGAAAAAGTATTCGATGCACTGAAAAAACGAAATTACCACCAGGTAATGGACGAAATGGCCCACCATCTTGATGTCAGCAAACAAGCCGTCAAACAGTTCCAGCAGGAAAATTGATAACTGAAGAAGTGGGGTGGGGTCTCCATCCCAGTCTTCTCTTTCCCGGCGGATACAACAGATTGTGTATTTCAGGAAAGAGAAGACCGTTCTATCATGTATGATGACAACTACTCCTCATAAAACTGTTCTTCATACAGGGCATCTAGTTCATCCTGGGTAAAGGGCTCCGCATAAACCCCCAGCTGAACAAGGGGAGGGGTTTCGGGATCAAAGGCCACCCATTTACCGTCTTTTTTTTCAAGAAACGGCCATTTTAGAAGTTCCGGTACCAGGGGGATAACTCCTTTTCTGAATGTCAGGGTATTATTTTCAAAGATTGCCCCTTTTAGCTCTTTTCCTTCTGCCAGGGTTTTAGCCGCCTCTGTGCCGTGGCATGACTCGCATTTCCGTGCATTCTTGGTAATGGAGTGGGTGAAAAAAGGCACATAGCTAATATACGGTTCGTTGTTTTTTCCCACAAGGGTCTGGAAATTTCCGCTGGTAACCTTTCCCTGGTATTTGACGAGAAGCAGAAAGTCTTTTACCTTGGCGGCAAAGCTTTTGGGCTTGCTTTTGGTTTTTTCCAATACGCCGAAGTGGCAGTTGTAACAGTTCATGGTATTGCTGACGTGGCAGGCGTTGCACTCCAGTTCCCCGTTGTGAACATAGTGGGATGTGGTATCCGGTATGGCCGGGTATCTCTCACTGGTTTCGGTATGGCAGTTGGAACAGGCCGCATCCATTGCTCCGGGTTCCCTCATGCTTTTATAGGGAGTTCCGTCTCCGTGGATCTCCCTGTGGGTGTGGCAGTCCACACATGTCAGGTAGGCGCTCCTGTGGACATCCCTGCACTTTGAAGATTCGTCCATTTTGATGGTTGCTTTTTCCCTGGCGTGGCATTTTAGGCAGGTGTTACTATTCTGGGCTTTTTTGATGGAGTAGGCACAGCCCTTTTCCGTCTCTTTGACATGACAGGTGTCGCAACTTTTCACATGGCAGTTCTTGCACCCCAGTTCATCGTAGGGGATTTTTGAGATCTGCATAAAACCGTCTTCCGCTTCGTACCAGTACCGCATTCCTTCTCCGGTGTGGTGGAGGCTGGAAGAAAAGCAGGTGCCCTTTTCACCGGCACAAACCGGTCCTGCCGCCATAGGTAACAACAGTGCCAATACCAAAATAACAAAGCATCTTGATTTCATGAGGGTCTCCTTTTTCTGATGACATTAAATCAATCGGGTTCTTTGGCCTTGATCATCGTTTCGACCCCACCTTCGATGGACAATTGTATGATCAAGGCCGGCTCTGTCGAGTCTTCTTTAGTTAGGATCAGCAAAATATGTACCGCATTCCCGTTTTTGTTTTTGATGAAAAAAATGTGCGTTATTCTGGATAGATAGTTTTTTTGGGGGATGTGACGAAGAGGGCAATGAAAGCATAAATGCAATCCCGGGAGGGTCGTTGGTAGCAGAAATGCAACTGTAGCAAAAGGAGGGTCGGGGGGGCGCACGGGTCAGGGCCGTGACCGTCCGTCTGTCTTGGGAAGGGCAATGCTGAATTTATTGATTTTCCGAAACAGGGTGCTTTTGTGAATCCCCAGATCCGCTGCTGCGGCTTTTCGGTTATACCGGTTTTTTTTCAAGGCATTTTTTATCAATTCGGTTTCCATTGACTGCACCGAAGTGGTGAAGGGGCTGGCGATGTCTCGATCAAGTAGATGGCGGCACAGGGCATCAGGCAGATGGTGCTGTTGAATATTGCCATGGGAACAGAGGA
Source organism: Desulfobacteraceae bacterium (assembly GCA_046496975.1). Taxonomy (GTDB): domain Bacteria; phylum Desulfobacterota; class Desulfobacteria; order Desulfobacterales; family Desulfobacteraceae; genus DATFJZ01. The sequence continues at coordinate 2,033 of JAWOGI010000136.1, forward strand.
TAAAGGCGTGTTCGATAATATTTTCAAGTTCCCGTATATTGCCCGGAAAATCGTGGGACATGAGGAGTTCAAGGGCATTCTGGGCAATTTCTTTTACGGATTTTCCCCTGATGCGGTTATATTTGGCAATAAAATGGCCAATCAGAAGGGGGAGGTCTTCCATGCGGTCTCTAAGGGGGGGGAGGTCCAGTAAAACCACATTGATGCGGTAAAAAAGATCTTTTCGAAATGTTTTTTTTTTTATCATATCGCCAAGATTGGTGTTGGTTGCCGCCAGGATGCGAACATCTGTTCTCTCTTTGTGTACGCCACCAAGGGGGTGAAATTCATGGGCTTCAAGTACCCGTAAGAGTTTCATCTGACAGGCCGGGCTGGTCTCCCCTATTTCATCGAGAAGGATTGTGCCCCCGTTGGCAGTGGCGAACAGACCGGGTTTGTCTTTCACCGCACTGGTGAAAGCCCCGGCTTTGTAACCGAAAAGTTCCGATTCCAGGAGGGCATCGGGCAGGGCACCGCAGTTGAGGGCGGTAAAGGGTTTGTCTTTTCTGAAACTCAAGTTGTGGATTGCTTTTGCCATCAACTCTTTTCCCGTGCCGGTTTCTCCTTTAATAAGGACATTGCTGTCGCTTTCGGAGATGCGGGGGAGAATGTCAAAAAGCTTTTGCATGGCCGCATTTTTGCTGATAATGTCCTCTATCCGGAAACGGCCGGAGAGTTCCTTTCTCAGTTCATGCTCTACCGTCAGATCCCGGAAGGTTTCCACACCGCCGAGTACATTTCCGTATTTGTCCATCAAAAGGGAGGTGGCAACGGAAACCGGTACATACCGGTTGTCGTGGTTGATTATGTATGTAGACGTACTGATAAAGGATCTGCCCTGATTCAAGGTTTTTTTCAGCAGACACTCTCCTTGGCACATATTGGATCTGAACACCTCCCAGCAGGGTTTTCCAATGGCCTTGTCCCTGGAAATGCCGGTAATCTTTTCAGCAGCCCGGTTAAAGGAGTGTATCCGTCTATCGTGATCCACGGAAAAAACACCGTCGGAGATGCTTTCCAGTATGGTTTCGGTTGTATAACTGTTCAATCTGCTGTCCTGTTTGAATGTGGCGGATTAACAGCGGTGTTTCTCCCGGTCCTCTCGCCTGCTTTTATCGGATTAACCGGCAGGGCGGCAGTTTTGGCACTCCGCAATACCGTCACCACTGGAGTCAAGAAAAAGTTTCACAAATTCATTATGGCTGATTTCAGTTCCGATCTCTTTCATGGAAGGTCCTCCAGGCATTGTCAGCGCCACCCGGATCGATAGTAGCGCTAATTTATACCAAAACAGAAATCACGTAAAGTGCTTTTTCCCTTTTGCGATAAAAAACTCCCCCTGTTATATGGCCAGCAATGTCATTTGCTTAGCAGAAACCGGGCTCATGCAACCCGTTCCAGGTCTTTACCGAGAAGCGGATATTTTCCTGTTGACATTGATTTGTATGTAATATATTTTATACAAAATAAGAAATAAGACGAACCAGCACCTATATACCGGAGAAAAGAAAAACTATGGGTATGCGTAAAATAGATAAACCCAAACCACTTGCCAAAATAGCCCTGGATGCCCTGCGCCATTCCATTTTGAACAACGAGTTGACATCGGATACGATCTACAACGAAAAAGGACTTGCCCAGACCCTGGGTATCTCCAGAACACCGGTAAGAGAAGCCCTGCTGGAATTGTCTTCCCGGCGGCTGGTACGCTTTCTGCCCCAGAAAGGGGTGGTTGTCAACACTTTTTCAGCCAAGGACGTTGAAGATCTGTTTGAAATAAGGACAGCCCTGGAGATTTTTTCCATCAGGAAAATCTGCAGCAGCCCTGAATCCGTGGAAACTGCTCTTTTGAAAAAATGTCTGGAAGAGCAGAAAAGGGCAGCCGGCGAGGATAATCCCGTTGCCTTCATGGACGCGGACCGGAAATTCCACATCGGGCTCACCGCCCTGGCCGACAACGGTTATCTTCTGGAAATGATGCAGAACATCAGGGATATCATGCACTTGATGGGATTCAAGGCCCTTGGCATGAACGGGCGCATGCAGGAGGTGATCAACGAGCATGAAGATATCCTCCATGCGGTGGAGAACAGGGAGATCAGTGATGCCATGGAAAAGATGGATCTTCACCTTGATATCAGTAAAACCCAGTCAAAGAAGTCAAACAGTATGAGAAAAAGATTAGCCTCTGGAGCGCCGACGGCTTCACAGCCGGCACAGCAGTTCTAATGAATTTCTCCCTAAAAAAAAGGACCAAAGCGATGGAAAGTGTTCCAGTCAAGCAAGCCGTGGGCATGACCCTCTGCCATGATGTCACGCAAATCGTCCCGGATCTTTTCAAGGGACCCGCCTTCAGGAAGGGGCATATCATACAGGAGGAGGATGTTCCGAAACTCCTTGAAATCGGCAAGGAGCATATCTATGTTGCCGGACTGGACGGGGGAATCCATGAAGACGCGGCCGCCGAAAGGATCGCCCGGGCTGCTGCAGGCGGCGGTCTGGCCCTTTCCGACCCCTGTGAGGGCAAGGTGAATTTCACCGCCACCCGGTCCGGACTGCTGAAGATAGATGTGGATGCCCTCAACAGGATCAATACCATCCCCGACATCATGTTTGCCACCCTCCACGGCAACCGGCAGGTAACAGAGGGCACTCCGGTGGCCGGAACCCGGATCATCCCCCTGACCATTCCTGAACCCGGCCTGGAGCAGGTGGAGGCGGTGTGTCAAGAGGCCTTTCCCCTCCTGGAGATCAAGCCGTTTCGGCCCCACAAGGTCGGTCTTGTGACCACGGGCAGTGAAATCTACAATGGGCGCATAAAGGACGGTTTTGGTCCTGTCCTGGAAAAGAAGTTTGAAAAACTCAACAGCGCCATCTTCCGGCAGATCCTGGTCTCCGATGACATGGCCATGACCGTTGATGCCATCCATGAACTGATCCATGGGGGGGCAGAGATGATCGCCGTTACCGGGGGAATGTCCGTTGATCCCGATGACCGGACACCGGCCTCCATCCGGGCCGCCGGCGGCAGTATCGTCACCTACGGGGCACCTGTTCTGCCCGGAGCCATGTTCATGCTGGCCCATATCGGAAAGATACCGGTGATCGGCCTGCCCGGATGTGTCATGTTTTACAGGGCAAGCATCTTTGACCTGGTGGTCCCAAGGCTGCTTGCCGGGGAAGAGGTGACCGGTTCCGACATAACCGCCATGGGCCATGGCGGGTTCTGCTCCAACTGCAAGGTGTGCCGATACCCTGCCTGCAGTTTCGGAAAGTGATCTGCCCAAGGCTGAAGAAAACATAAATCCCAAACCTGAAGAGTTGTCTTTTACGGCCTGAAGGCCATGGGACAACTGTAAACCGGAGGTCACCGTGAACACTCTGATCCAGGAAATCACACAACGCTTCGCTTCAGACAATCCCTTTGCCGTGGCAACCATTGTCAGCAGCAGTGGATCAACCCCCAGGACAGCGGGCAGCAAAATGATTGTTTATGCCAACGGCAACATCTCGGGCACCATCGGCGGCGGCCTCATCGAGGCCAGGGTGATTCAGTCGGCGGTCTTTCTTATCCAGGAGGGGCGGGCCGTCCTGGAGACCTTTCAATTAAACAGCAGCACCGCCGACACCATGGACATGATCTGCGGCGGAGAACTCACCGTTTTCATCGAGACCTTTTACCCCGGTCATCCGGCCGGAACCCTTTTTTCGGCTGCTGTCCAGGAAATCCGCGCCGGGGAGAAGTGCCTTCTGGTCTCTGAACTCTCCGGTCCCGACGGAAACCTCGGTGTCCGAAAAATCTTTGTGAAACAAAACGGCGAAAGCCATGGCTCCTGGACACTGCCGGAAACATTGGACAGCGGTTTTTTGACATCCTGGTTCCGGCACAAGGCGCCGTTCATCACTGAATTCGGAAACCGCCGGTTGATCGTCGAGCCCCTGTGCGCCGGCGCAAAGGTCTTTATCTTCGGCGCCGGCCATGTTTCCCGGCAATTGGCAAAAATCACCGGCATGATCGATTTCCAGACAACCATCATCGATGACAGAGAGGAGTTTGCCAACAGGGAAAGGTTTCCATCGGCCCATGATATACGGGTCTCGCCGGACTGCTTTACCCGATTCACCGATCTTGCCATCGACGGGGAGAGCTATATCGTCATCGTAACCCGGGGACACCGCCATGACCAGACCGTTTTGGAGCAGGCCCTGAAAACCGATGCCTGTTACATCGGCATGATTGGCAGCCGGGGCAAGAGGGATGCCATCTACCAAAATCTCTACGACAAAGGGGTGGACCAAAAGGCCATGGAACGGGTACACAGCCCGGTGGGTCTTGATATTGCTGCCGAAACCCCCGAAGAGATCGCCGTAAGCATTGCCGCTGAACTGATCCGGGTGCGGAACAGGAAGACCCCGTGAAACGGGAAATCAACGGGATGGCCGCGGTGATTCCCGCAGCGGGGCTCTCCTCCAGGATGCAGCGGTTCAAGCCCCTGCTTTGGCTGAACGGCAAAACCATCCTGGAATCGGCCATGGAGGGATTCAGAGAGGCGGGGATTTCCCGGCTTTTTGTGGTGACCGGTCACCGGGCCGAAGAGCTTGAGCCCCTGATCCGCCGGGCTGAGGCCACGCCGGTGTACAACCCCCATTACCGCCGGGGGATGTTTTCGTCGATTTGTGCGGGGATATCCCGCCTTCCTCAGGAATTGCCGGGATTTTTTGTTTTACCGGTGGATATCCCCCTTGTCAGGCCGGCCACCATCCGCTCTCTTGCCAGTGCCTTTGAAAGAAGAGACCTCGACATCCTCCATCCGGTGTACAAAACCACCCGGGGCCATCCCCCGGTCATTGCCATGACCCTGAAGCAAAAGATTCTGACCTGGAATTCAGGCGGTGGGCTGAAAGCGTGCCTTGACCAGTTTCAAGACAGCACAGAGGAGATGGCTGTCCCGGACCGGGGCATTCTCATGGACGGCGACACCCAAGGGGATTACGAGAAGCTTCTGGCAAGAAAGACCTTTTACCGCCTCCCCTCCCCTGACGAGTGCATGGAGCTCCTTGAAACCATCCACCCGGCAGACAGAAAAATCATCCGGCACTGCAGAGCCGTGGAACAAACCGCCGCTGCTCTTGCCCGGGCAGTCTCCAAGGGGAACACACCGCGGTCTGCCTCGTTGAATTGTGACCTGGTTTCTGCCGGCGCTTTGCTCCATGACATTGCAAAGGGCCGGAAAGACCACGCAGAAAAAGGGGCCGTTCTTATAAAAAAATGGGGATTCCCCGGTGTCGCCCATGTTATAGCGGCCCACACCGATATATCCACCGCTTTCGGTACCCCGCTCAACGAAAAAGAGATTGTCTACCTGGCCGACAAGATCACCCGGGGAACAAGGGTAGACATTGGTTACGACGAGAGATTCCGGGAAAAAGCCGCCCGGTTCGGCCATGACCCCGAAGCCGCAAAGGCCATCAGCCGGCGGTGGAGCCATGCCGACATCATCCGAAACAAGATCCAGAGGGCAGCCGGCCTGCCCCTTGAAACCCTCCTGGAGAGCGAAAAATGAACATCTTTCTGGTTCGCCACGGAGAGATCCGGGGAGCAGAGGTCAAGCGGTTTATCGGCACCACCGACGTTCCCCTCAGTGACCGGGGGATTGAGCAGGCCCGCCTGCTGAGGTGTTATCTGTCGGCCATCTTTTTTGACAGGGTTTACAGCAGTCCTTTGGAAAGGACCCTTGCCACGGCATCGATCATTTCAGGTCTGCCCGGAGAGGAGATCATCGAAAAAAAAGCCTTGGGGGAAATTGACCTGGGTCAGTGGGATGGAAAATCCTTTTCAAAAATTCAGCGATTGTTTCCCCGGGAGTGGATTCGCCGGGGAGAAGCCATAACAACCTACCGCCCTCCCCTGGGAGAAAGCTTTTCAGACCTTCAGGCGCGGGTCGTTCCCTGTTTCGAGGAGATCATTGCCCATACTTTTTCCAATATCCTCATAGCCGGCCACGCCGGTGTCAACCGGGTACTTCTCTGTTATCTCCAGAACCGGGGACTTGACAGGCTCTTTTCCATTCCCCAGGAGTACGGTGCCGTAAACATCATCAAGGCGGAAAGGGGCAAAGCGGCCATTAAAGCGGTGAATCTTCTGCCCCTGCCCGACCATGGGTGCCGGCGACCATGAGGGGTCAGGCCTGACCCCGTTATCTTGAATTGCGGGTCAACTGTTGCCAAAATAT
>JAWOGI010000272.1:0-3981 GCA_046496975.1 Desulfobacteraceae bacterium
TATTCCCGATTCAAAGGTAGATTATCCACGTGTTACTCACCCGTGCGCCACTTTACTAACGAACCGAAGTCCGCGTTCTCGTTCGACTTGCATGTGTTAAGCACGCCGCCAGCGTTCATTCTGAGCCAGAATCAAACTCTCCAGTTATAATTCCTTAAAAATTGATTTTTTTCAAGTGGTTGGTTCCACCCAAAAAAGACCCGCTCTATCTGTTTCACTGACCAGTTTTCAAAGATCAAATTCTTTTGGTTTTGACTGCCCGCCGTTTTTTGCCGGCAAGCAACGAAACCCGACCTTTATACATTCAGCGGCCGGACTTGTCAACTCTTTTTTTCCATCAATCGTTTTTTTTACAAAACCCGGTGAAAGAGACAGGGAATTCCCGTCAAAGAGAGAGTGTTTTATACATCAAAGCCCCCCCTCTGTCAAACGTTTATTTCGCTTTTTTTAAAATAATTTTATGGTACCGCTTCTTGCCTGCCCTGAGAAGAAGACCGTCATTCTCCACCGAGTCAAGGGAAACGTTCTCGTCAAAGGCCGAGATCCGGTTTCCATTGACATAACCGCCCCCCTGGTTGAGAAGCCGCCGGGCCTCTCCCTTGGATTTAAAAAGGCCGGTCTGCACAAACAGATCCACTGCTTTTATTCCCTGTTCAAAGGTTGACGCTTCCAGTGCTGTAGTGGGAATCGAGCTGTTTTGGCTGCCCTTTTCTTTTTTTCTTGGAATGGAGCTTGACGGGAAAAGCGCCTCGGACAGCTCGGGCCGGCCGAACACCTCGGCAGAAGCAGTGAAGGCCTTTTCCGCCTCCTTGAGACCATGGGCGATGCGTGTCGCCTCAAAGGCGAGGACCGCCTTGGCACTGTTTAACTGGGCGCCATGGAAATTTTTGACGCTTCTGATTTCATCCATGGGCAGAAAGGTGAACAAAGCGAGGAATTTTTCCACATCGGCATCCTCGGTGTTGACCCAGAACTGGTAATACTCGTAGGGAGAGGTCCTTTCCGGATCAAGCCACACAGCCCCCTTGTGGGTCTTGCCCATCTTGATGCCGCTGGATGTGGTGATCAGGGGAAAGGTGATCCCAAAGGCACTCTTGCCCAGTGTCCTCCTTACAAGGTCGATGCCGGCCACAATATTGCCCCATTGATCACTTCCCCCCATCTGGAGAAGACAGCCGTGGGTCTGGCCAAGTTTCATGAAATCGTAGGCCTGGAGAATCATGTAGTTGAATTCAATGAAGCTCAGCCCCTCTTCCGCCTCAAGCCGCATTTTGTAGCTCTCCGCCTTGATCATCCGGTTCACGCTGAAATGCCTGCCGATGTCCCGGAGAAACGGTATATACGCCAGCTGGTTCAGCCACTCCCCATTGTCCAGAAGCTTTGCCCCGCCCTCCTTGAACTGAATAAACCTGGCAAGCTGTTTTTTGATCCCGTTCTTGTTTTCATCGATCTCTTCCTGGGAGATGACCTTGCGCATCTCGGTCTTGCCCGATGGATCTCCGATAAGGCCGGTCCCCCCCCCAACAAGGGCGATGGGGCAGTGGCCGTTTTTCTGCATGTGGGCAAGGGACATGATGGGAACAAGGCTTCCGACGTGAAGACTTGCTGCAGTGGGATCAAAACCGATATAACAGGATTTCTTCTCTTCATCCAGGTACTCGCGCAACTCCTCTTCATGGGTGAGATCCTCAACAAAACCCCGCTCCTGCAAAACATCCAGTACATTCATTTTCTATTCTGTCCTTTGATAAATTGGCACTTGATCATAACTTCGGCTTCTCTTTTGTCCCGTCTTCTGCGTTGCACCCATGGCAACATGATCAGCCGATTGCATTGCTGGTTTAACAGCGTCTATTTGTTAGTATACTCCACCGATCTTGTCTCCCGTATCACCACAACCTTGATCTGGCCGGGAAAGGTCAGCGTCGCCTCTATTTTCGAGGCAATCTCTTTGCTGAGAAAAACAGCATCAGCATCCGAAACCCTGTCGCTTTCGGCGATAACCCTCACCTCACGTCCCGCCTGGATGGCATAGGTATTGGACACGCCGTCAAATGAGTTTGCCACCCCTTCGAGCTCTTCAAGCCGTTTCACATAATTCTCCAGGGTCTCTTTCCTGGCACCGGGCCTTGCACCGGACAGAGCATCTGCCGCCTGGATGATATGGTCGTACACCGTTTCCGGCTGAACATCTTCATGGTGGGCTGCGATGGCTTTGACAATATCCGGGGATTCTCCGTGTTTTTTTGCCAGCCTGGAGCCGATAAGGGCATGGGGACCATCCACTTCATGGTCAATGGCCTTGCCGAGGTCGTGGAGCAGCCCCATGCGCTTGGCAAGTTTTACGTTGAGCCCCAGCTCCGCAGCAATAACCCCGGCAAGAAAGGCCACCTCAACCGAGTGCTGAAGGACATTCTGGGCATAGCTGGTTCGGAACTTCAGCTGGCCTAGGACTTTGATCAACTCCGGAGCGACACCGTGCACGCCCAGGTCAAAGGCGGCCTGTTCCCCTGCCTCCTTGATGGTAACATCAACCTCATCGGTCACCCTTGCCACAACATCCTCTATCCTCGCCGGATGGATACGCCCGTCGGATATCAGCCTTTCAAGGGAGATTCTGGCCACCTCCCTGCGCACCGGGTTGAACCCGGAGAGAATAACCGCTTCAGGGGTGTCATCAATGATGAGGTCAATACCGGTGGCCGACTCCAGTGCCCTGATATTCCTGCCCTCACGGCCTATTATGCGGCCTTTCATCTCATCCCCCGGCAGGGGCACAACGGAAACGGTACGTTCGGCAACAAAATCACCGGCATACCGCTGGATAGCAGTGGAGATGATCTTTTTTGCCTCTTTCGACGCCTGTTCTTCCGCTTCGGCGGTGATCCGTTTGACAAGCTTTGCCCCTTCATGCCGGGCATCGTTTTCCATATTCTTCAGAAGCAGCTCTTTTGCCTGTTCAGCCGTGAGGCTGGCAATTTTTTCAAGCTCCTGGGTAGACTGGAAAATCAGTTCGTTGTACTTCTGCTCTTTCTGGGCCAGGGCGTGCTCCCTGTTGTTGAAATCATTCTCTTTTTTCTTGAGCTCAAGGTCCCGGTTTTCAAACTGCTCCTGCCGCTTGTCAAGGGACTCGCTCCTCTGGAGAAGTCGGCGGGACTCTTTCTTCAAATCAGCACGGGTGGTTTCCGTTTCCGTATCAAAGACAGACTTCATCTCAAGCAGGCGGCTTTTCGCCTCAATTTTGGCCTCCCTGAGAAGATTTTCGGCATTCTTTTCGGCAGTTTGAACGGTATCTGCCCGCTGCCTTTCAGCCTTGGCAGCAAGTTCTTCCAACCGTTTGGAACCAAAATAATACGCAATTCCAAACCCCAATCCAAGCCCTGCAACAGAGGTCAGCACAGCAATATAACCCATTTTCAAATCTCCTGTATATGACGGTCTTGATCACCCCCGGTCATGCAACGGCCGCATCACCACCGGATTTGGCCGGATTTCTGATCAATCCCTATATTATTGTCAGTCAGCGCTCCGGATTGCTATCCCTTCATCCGGAGATGCACGGATTCAGTTTTCCCGGGCAGGGTTTGACAACAGACGCAAAAACAGACATCAGCGAACCCTGTTCGGCCATAACACCCCAAAAAATCTCTTTCTAACGGCCATGAGCAGCGTGCTCACAACAAACCATGAAAGCCGTCAACCGTCAGTAAGCAGCGGGTGCCTCTTGGAAGCTTATTACCGATGACTGAAGGCTGATAACTTTCTTATACCCCCCATGAGCAGCGTGCTCACAACAAAGGAAGAAAGTCGAATTAGAGGCAGCCGGTTTGGGGTTTTGCCCCTAGCGGTTTTGAGCGGCAGCTGTTTAGAGCATCCATGCTCACAGCTACCGCTCAAAACCGCTAGGGGCAAAACCCCAAATCGGCTGCCTCTAATTCGACTTTCTTCCTTTGTTGTGAGCACGCTGCTCATGGGGGGTAT
>JAWOGI010000303.1:0-5942 GCA_046496975.1 Desulfobacteraceae bacterium
AACGGGGATTCAACCAACAACCTCACCTTTGATATGAATAGTGCTGGTGGTGTTTTTAGCAATAATGAAACATTTAATTTTACTGTGGACCCCGACACCCCGCCGGCGGAGTATGCCTCCGCCACCCTAAAGGGGGATTATGAAAAAGCGGTGATCGACCTTGACGGGTCGGGCAACGAAGATGATGACGATGACATCGTGTTCGAGTTTGACGAGCCTTTAAAACACGGGACCGGGGCTACCCCTTACGAGGACAGCAGCGGGATTTCCTTTGACATCAAGGGCTCCACCGCCTGGGAAGAGGTCACCGAGGATGAGATCAAGTCCCAGGGGTACTACAATTTCACCGCCGATTTTCTCGGCGGTGAAGAGGGCTCCACCGAGATGGATATCCAGTTCGATGTCGGTGCCGAGTACGACGGAGTCAACTGGATCAGCGAGTCCATGGCCACCACCCAGTACGCCAAGGCTTCGTCCACAACCTTCCAGAGTTCCGACGGCTACGCCGCCGGTGACCTCCAGGGGGTTGACGTGGCATCGGACGGGGTCATGACCGGTATCTACTCCAACGGCGAGCTGATTCCCCTGTTCCGGGTGGGTCTTGCCAAGTTCCTCAGCAACCAGGGGCTGAAAACCGCCGGGGGGAACCTCTTCCGGGAAACCCGGGACAGCGGTGAGGCCATCACCAACAAGCCCGGTGAAAACGGCCTTGGCACCATTTCTCCCAATTCCCTTGAGATGTCAAATGTGGACATCTCCGATGAGTTTGTCAAGATGATCACTACCCAACGGGGATTCCAGGCCAACTCGAAAACCATCACCACGGTGGATGACATGATGAGCACGGTGATCCAGATGAAACGGTAAACGGATCTAAAAACTATTAAAACCGGAAAAAATTCAGCGGGGCACTTCCCAAAGGGGAGGTGCCCCGTTGTTTTTGGGGCGGGAAACCGGTGAAATGATTGTGGTCGGTCGGGCTTGCCCGATACCTGGCAGGAAAACCACCGTTGCTGTCATCTTTTTGACATGCTTGTTTTTAATTGACACCCGTCGGTTTTATTGACATGGTTTTGTGATCAGCCCCTGTTTTTGAATCCAGGGCGGCAACGGCCCCGGGGCAACGGCAAAAAACAGGCTTGAGATCATTGCCTGAAGAGGAAAGTTTGCCTTGGCATAATGCTTGCTCTTATAGTATACTGTCTGGTGTATTTCGAAATAGAGGGTCGGGACTTGGGATTCCCTTTTCATTGGCAGTTTCGGGGTTAAGTATCCTAGGTTTTTATTCCCGGCAGTTTTTTTTATATGAAAGTCGTGGTTCGCCGGCAGCCGATTCGGGGTATTGCCCTACGCTCATGGAGCCAAGGCTCTTCTTCGAGTCACACAGCCCGTCCATGGGCTGCTCCGAGGTGAGCGGCAGCTGTTTTGAGCATCCATGCTCACAGCTACCGCTCAAAACCGCTACGGGCAAAACCCCGAACCGGCTGCCTCTAATTCGGCTTGGCTCCGCGTCTACGACCCTATCTTTGTTGTGAGCACGCTGCTCATGGGGGTTTTATAAGAAACGCTCGATAGAGCCTTGCCGTTGGCGGCGTTTCAATTTTCGTTGTGGCCGGTTGGATGACCATGGGCCGGCCATGCCGGTTTATGAAGAGGGAATGCTGCCGTTTTAGTCGGTTTTGATGGCAGCCTTCTCCTCTGTTGCTGGTATCGGGAGGAAGTTGTGGCAAAAAAAGAAGAGATCATCCTTGAAGAAGATGAGCCGGCAGACCCTTCCAGGGGGATCAAAGGAATATTACAGCGCATGAATCCTTTTGGGTTTTTCAAGGGGCCAAAGTCTTTGATCCTTGTTGGGGGAACCGCTCTGGTAGGTGTTTTGCTGCTTTTGGCCGTGTGGTTCTTTTTTTTCACCACAGAGGGCCAGGACACTGTCAAAAAAACGGATTCTGTCCGGATGGCAGGAAAAGAAGCACAAAACCGTTCCGGTGAAAAAATGGGGCCCCGGTTTGAGGACGTTGTGGAGCTTGCCCCCTTTGGCAATATAAAGCTGCAGACAAGCCGCAACCTCAGCAAGGTTGACATGCACATCGCCCTCGAGCTTGCCGCACCGGCCATGAGAGATGCGGTGATGGGTCAAACGAGGCAGATCAGAGAGATTGTTGCGCAGGAGACGGGAAAACAGACCTGGCTTGTTTTAAGATCCCCCCAGGGCAAGCTTGAGTTCAAGTACGCTTTGGTTGAACAAATCAATTCGGTTTTGTCCGGAGCAGAGATAACAAATCTCTATTTTACCCAACTAATCATGAAGTGATGCAGGGTTATGAGCGAAATACTATCACAGGATGAAGTCGACAGCCTGCTGGCAGGCCTTGATTCCGGGGATGTTGAGACGGAAAAAGAGGCAGAAGCGCCGGAGCCCGAGGGGATTGCCGCTTATGACTTTACCAGCCAGGACAAGGTGGTCCGGGCGAGGATGCCCACCTTTGATGTGATCAACGAACGGCTGGCAAGGGAGATCAGGGCGAGCATGTCAACCCTTCTCCAGACCAATGTGGATGTCACGGCCAACCCCCTTGATACCCTGAAATTCTCCGAGTTTGTCCGAAGTCTGCCCGTTCCCACAAGTCTCCATGTTTTCCGCATGGAACCACTGCGGGGGCACGGCCTGGTGGTTCTGGAGAGCCAGCTGGTGTACAACCTCATCGACACCTTTTTCGGCGGCGAGGGGTCCGGCCAGGCAAGGGTTGAAGGCAGGGAGTTTACAGCCATTGAAGAGGTGATGATCAAAAAGGTTGTGGTGGCGTGTCTCAAGGATATCGAAACGGCCTGGCTTCCCATTGAACCGGTCAAGACCACCCTTGTCCGTTCCGAGATGAACCCCCAGTTTGCCGCTGTGGTACTGCCCACGGACCTTGTCATCGTTACCCGGTTTGAGGTGGAGCTGGAACAGGCCGCCGGCACCCTGGTGATCTGCCTGCCCTACTCCATGATCGAACCGTTGCGGGGAAAACTGGCATCGGGGTTCCAGGCGGAAACCGAAGAGGTGGATTTAACCTGGCGGACAATGTTAAAGGAGATCATCCTGGAGTCCACCGTGGATCTGAGAATACAGCTTGGAAAGGCCGAAATAACCGGTGAACGGCTGATTTACATGCAGAAGGGGGATGTGATTCAGCTGGATCATGATGCCAAGGACCTGCTCACAGGTTTTGTTGACGGGTTGCAGAAATTCAAAGGCTCTGCCGGGGTCAAGCGGGGAATGCAGGCGTTTAAAGTGGACAAAAAAATAATCAGAAAATAGGCGGTTTGATATGGTTGAACCAACAGAAAACGAAAACAGTGAAAACCCGGAAGAACCAAAAGAAGAGGCCCAGGAAGGGGAAACCGCCCATGAGCTGGATTTTATCCTTGATATTCCCCTGGAACTCTCTGTGGAGCTTGGCAAGACGAGAATGCTTATCAACGATCTTCTCCAGCTCGGCCAGGGGTCCATTGTGGAATTGAACAAGCTGGCCGGAGAGCCCCTTGAGGTGTACATCAACCACAAACTCATTGCCAGAGGAGAGGTGGTGGTGGTAAACGAAAAATTCGGGGTCCGCCTCACCGACATCATAACACCCATGGACAGGGTCAAGAGCCTTTCCACCTGATGGGCGGCTCTGTGGACATATGGTCGGCCTTTGCCAGGAGCGCCGTCATGCTGGCTGTTGTTCTGGCCCTGGTTGTGTTTCTTTTCTACCTTGTCAAGCGGTTTTCTGCCATGAACAGGGGAGGCGGCGGCCGTGATCTGATCCGGGTGCTTTCCGTGCACCACCTCTCCCCAAAAGAGAAGGTGGTGCTCCTTGATGTGATGGAGGAAAAGATCCTCATCGGCGTTACCCAGGCCAGCATCAATTTTCTTGCCAACATTGACAAAGAGCTGGAAGCCGACGTCGAGGAGGGCGATGAAACCGGCACCTGGACCGGAAAAGGGGGCTTTTCTGCCCTCTTGAACAGGAAGATCTCTGCCGCCGGGATTTTACGCAGAGGTCAAAAGAGGACTGAGGAGGGGCAGGATGGATCCTAAACGTGTGCAACGGTCTCCTCTCTTTTTCGCCCTGGCCATGGGGAGTCTGGTTTTGCTGCCGGCAACGGCGTTTTCGGCCACCTTTCCCATTCCGGCCATTAATATCGGTGTGGGTCAGGCCCAGGGACCCGAAGATGTGGCCGTGGCCCTGGAAATCATTGCCCTCTTGACGATTCTCTCCCTGGCACCGGCCATCTTGATCCTAATGACCCCTTTTACCCGGCTGGTTGTGGTGTTCCATTTTCTGCGGCAGGCCATCGGAACCCAGTCCAGTCCCCCCAACCAGGTGATCATTGGGCTGGCCCTTTTTATGACCTTTTTCATCATCAAACCCGTTGCCCTGGATGTGTACCACGGCTCCCTCAACCCCTACCTGGAGGGGGAGATCAACTACCAGGAGGCCTTTGAGACAGCCCAGGTGCCCGTTCGCAAGTTTCTGCTGATAAACACCAGGGAATCGGACATTGCCCTCTTTGTCAAGGGCGCGGACAGGAAAAAACCGGAAACAAGGGAGGATCTCTCCCTTCTGGTCCTTATTCCGGCCTTTGTGATCAGTGAGCTGAAAACGGCGTTTATAATCGGCTTTGTGCTGTATGTTCCCTTCCTTGTCATCGACATGGTTGTGGCCTCGGTGCTCCTTGCCATGGGGATGATGATGCTCCCCCCTGTGATGATCTCCCTGCCCTTTAAGCTGATGCTTTTTGTGCTGGTTGACGGGTGGCACCTGCTCACAGGATCATTGTTAAAGAGTTTTGGAGTGTAACCCATGACACCGGAATTTGTGATTGAATTTGCCAAGCAGGCCATTCTCCTTACCATCTATCTCTCCATGCCCATGCTGGGACTGGGGCTTGCCGCCGGACTGATCGTCAGCGTGTTCCAGGCGGTCACCTCCATCCAGGAGATGACCCTGACCTTTGTGCCCAAGATCATCGCCGTTTTCCTGGGTCTTCTCTTTTTTGCCCCCTGGATGCTTCAGGAGGCCACCACCTTTACGCGGCATATCATTGAGAACATTCCCATGTACATTCGATAGGAAAAAGGGGCGGGAAGGGCAATGGAGATACTCAATTTAATCGATCCGGAGGAGTTCAAGGTCTACCTCCTTGTGCTGGCCAGGATGGGATTTGTACTGTTCATGCTGCCGATCTTTGCCACCACTATGCTTCCCTCCCTTGTCAAGGCCTCCTTTGCCATGGTTGTCTCCATGCTCCTCTACTCGGTGGTGGATGTGGATCCCGCTCTGTTTCCAGAGACCGTGGTTGCAACAGGGCTGCTCTTTGTAACCGAAGCCATGATCGGGCTGACCCTGGGGGTTTGTGTCAGGACCTTTTTCGGGTCTGTTCAGCTGGCAGGCCAGGTGATCGGTTTCCAGATGGGGTTTGCCATGATCAATGTGGTGGATCCCCAGTCCGGTGCCAATGTTTCCATCATGGAGCAGATCGCCTACTGGGTGGCCCTGCTTGTCTTTCTTCTCCTCAACGGCCACCACATCATGTTTCTGGCCCTGGTCGAAAGTTTTGAGCTGGTGCCTCCGGGGTTTTTCATGCTCCAGGAGGCAATGCTGACCCGGGTGCTGGCCCTGGGTTCGGAGATGTTTGTCCTGGCCATCAAAATAGGGGCCCCGGTGATTGCCGCCCTGCTTTTCACCAGCGCGGCCTTCGGGTTGACGGCCAAGTTCTCTCCCCAGATGAACGTGATGATTGTGGCTTTCCCCCTGAAAATTTTTGTGGGTCTGGTGCTCTTCGGGTTATCTCTGGAAATAGTTCTAAGGGTTGTCAGGGTTTTTGTATCAGAGTTGAAACCGCTTTTTCTGTCCCTGCTCTTCTGGGCCGGGGGGGGGTAAGCCGTGGCAGTAGATCCCGAAGGCGGCGGA
>JAWOGI010000053.1:0-11707 GCA_046496975.1 Desulfobacteraceae bacterium
GTTTTCAATGCCAACCACACCCCTGCCCGGCATGATCACCTTGGGCTCCAGGGCCAGAACCATGCCCTTTTCCAGGGCGAGCTGCTGACCCTGGGCGATGAAGGGGAACTCGTCCAGCTCCAGGCCCACCCCGTGGCCGGTGAACCGGATTCTCCTGTCGCCGACCCCCATGAAGTACTGCTCATACCCCTTGTCCGCCGCCATCTCCACCATCATCCGGTACAATTCCCCTGCCGGCATACCGGCACACCCCTCTGTTTTTGCCATGTTCTGCACTTCGAGCATGGCTTCGTGGGCCCTGAGCAGGTCATCGTCAAGCCGGCCGATGGAGAAGATCCTTGCGTGGTCGGAAAGGTATCCGTTCAGGGCAAACACATAGTCCACCAGAACCGGTTGATTTTTTTTAATTGTGTTGAATCCTGCCCCCTGGCCCGTGGCAGGACTGGGACCCGTGCCGCCGGTGGGAGACGCCATGTAACTTGGCACTGCCGCTGCCGGACCGCTCATGATATGGCCGTAGAAGATCTCACTGCCCCAGAGCCGCATGCGGACAATTCCCTGGTGGCCCAGGCTCCTGGCATAGGCTTCCACTTCACCCGCCAGGGCAATCTCGCTCTTTCCCGGTTCAATGAGCTCGCCCACCCTGGCAGCCAGCCGGTCGGACATGGCTGCAGCGGCCCGTATCTGATTTAATTCATAATCGGACTTGACAGCCCGTATCATTCGGATCTCCGTTGAGATATCAACGATTTCTGCGTTTTCAAAGACCTTTTGATAGAGAAAATACAAATTCACCGGCAGGACATCCAGCTCCATGCCCACCGTGACGGGCAGAGAATAACCGTGTTTCTCCAGGGTATCGGGAATCTTTTTAGGGCTGGCAAGAGAGACAACAGACGGCAAAGGGGTTTCCGCTCTGGCCCTGTCAAACTCCTTAAACACAATTAAAAGGGGCTTTCCCTGACAGGGAACGTAAAGCCATCCCTGCTGAACCGTTCCTGAAAAATAGAACAGATCAGATTTCTGGACCACCAGGACGCCGTTTATCCCTTTTACTTCCATGGCCGACTGCAGGGTTGCAATTCTGGCCTCGATTTCGGTTCCAGGCGCGCCTTGTGAATAAGATTCCATATTTCCTCCGTGAGAATAAACGCTTGCGGTATGAATTGCGGTGGATCGCTGGAAGGACAATTGCTGCCAGACGGTACCCCGTTCCGGTCTTCCCGTTCCGGCAAAACACCATTGGACGGCGATGAGCCTCCATCCTGTCTGACCGTTTTGCCTGGATCACTGCCGTGACCCATCGCATCATTGACCCGGAGAGGCAGGTTTCTGCTTTATGGGCATTTGTCCGGCAAAAAAGCGTCTGCCTGGCCCCGCCCGGATTTGTCAACAAACGAAAACGGCCTTAGTGTTTGAACGAAAACTCACCCACTTTTCATCCAAACACGGGTTTCCGGTCAGCCACTATTTATAATCGTAAAACCCCTTGCCGGTTTTTCTTCCAAGCCATCCCGCCTCGACATACTTTCTCAAGAGGGGGCAGGCGCGGTATTTGGAATCCTTGAATCCTTCGTACAAAGTCTCCATGATGGCAAGGCAGGTGTCAAGGCCGATGAGGTCGGCAAGGGCAAGGGGGCCCATGGGATGATTCATGCCAAGCTTCATCACCGTGTCGATATCTTCGGCATTGCCGACGCTATGGTAGAGACAGAACACCGCCTCGTTGATCATGGGCATGAGGATCCGGTTGGCAATGAACCCCGGATAGTCATTGGCCTGGGCAGGGGTTTTCCCGAATTTCTGGCACAGCTCCCAGGTGGTGTCAAAGGTCTCCACGGAAGTGGGCAGCCCCTTGATCACTTCAACCAGCTTCATCACCGGCACAGGGTTCATGAAGTGCATGCCTATCACCTTGTCCGGCCGCTTGGTCCTGGCGGCAATCCTGCCGATGGGAATGGACGAGGTGTTGGTGGAGAGAATCACGTGGGAGGGACAGATCATGTCAAGATCCTCAAAAATCTTGAATTTCAGATCCTCCTGTTCCACGGCAGCCTCAACAACAAAATCCACAGACTCCATGTCCTTGAGGTTGGTTGTGGTGTCGATTCTGGCAAGGATGGCTGTCTTTTCCTTCTCGTCAAGTTTTCCTTTTTTAACACTTTTTTCAAGGTTTTTTGTAATGGAGGCCACGCCCTTTTCGGTGAATTCTTCCTTGATGTCGCTCATCAACACCTCAAACCCGCTGGCAGCTGCCACCTGGGCAATGCCGTTCCCCATCTGTCCTGCACCGATCACACCAAATTTCTTTATATCCATGGTCTTCTCCTTATCGATTAATAACAAGGGCCACAGCTTCTCCGCCACCCAGGCAGAGGGATGCCAGCCCTTTTTTCACATCTCTTTTTTCCATTTCATAGATCAGGGTGGTCAACACCCTGGCTCCGCTGGCTCCGATGGGATGCCCAAGGGCCACGCTGCCGCCGTTGACATTGACCCTGGCGGGATCAAGCTCAAGCACCTTGTTGATTCCCTGGGAAGAGCCGGAGAACGCTTCGTTGATCTCAAAGAGATCGATCTCTCCAATGGCGGCCCCCTCTTTTTTCAACACCTTGGGAATGGCATAAATGGGCGCCATGAGAACATACTTCATGTCAATGCCGTGGGAGGCCTGGGCCCCTATTTCGCAGAGGATATTGCACCCCAGAGCTTCTGCCTTCTCCCGGCTCATGACCAGGAGGGCCGATGCGCCGTCACTGATAATCGAGGCGTTTCCAGCGGTGCCGACACCGTTTTTCTGAAAAGCCCCTTTCATCTTTGCAAGAAAATCATACCCCGTCTCCTTGGGGCACTCGTCGGTATCAAAGAGAACAGGATTTCCTTTTCTTGCCGGAATCTCAACCGGGGTGATCTCCTCTTTGAACCGCCCCGAGGCAACGGCTTTTACCGCTTTTGCATAGGAATCTGCGGCAAACCTGTCCTGCTCCTCCCTTGAAACCTCCCATTTTTCCGAACAGAGCTCGTTGGAGACCCCCATGTGAAAATCATTGACAACATCCCAGAGACCGTCGTGGACCATGTGATCCTCGATTTTGCCCGGTCCCATGCGGTGTCCCCATCTTGCCTTGTCAAGGTAATAGGGGGCCATGCTCATGTTCTCCATGCCCCCTGCAACAACCACATCGGCATCTCCGCACTGGACGGCCTGGGCAGCCAGCATCACGGCCTTTAACGAAGAGCCGCACACCTTGTTGATGGTGAGGGCTTCGACCTCCCAGGGAAGCCCTGCCTTTACAGCGGCCTGCCTGGCGGGGTTCTGGCCGTACCCGCAGGGAAGGACCATTCCCATGATGCATTCATCGATCTCTTTTTGATCCATATCAACACGGTTGATCACCTCTTTGATCACATGGGCACCAAGGTCGGTGGCCCCGATTTTACTCAAACTCCCCCCAAAGCTTCCCAAAGGGGTTCTTGCAGCACTGACTATAACAGCTTTTCTCATATCATATCTCCATTGTCATCTATTTTTTCATATAAAAAAAAACTACATGTTTCTTCGGTACTTGCCCCCAACCTCGTACAGTGCCCCTGTGATACTGCCAAGGGAACAGACCTTGACCGTTTCCATGAGTTCGGCAAACATATTTCCCCCTTCCAGGGCGATTTTCTGCAGCCGCTTCAGGGCCTCGTCGCTTTGGTCGCCGTTCTTCTCCTTAAAGGCTGCCAGCCTTTCCAGCTGGGAATTTTTCTGTTCTTCCGTGGAGCGGGAGAGCTCCAGGCAGGACATGGCCTCTTCATAATTGGCATGGGGATCCTGGAAAGTGTTCACTCCGACCAGGGGCAGCTCCCCGGAATGTTTCAGCTGTTCGTAGTAGATGGACTCCTCCTGGATTTTGCCCCGCTGATAACCGGATTCCATGGCCCCCAGAACACCGCCCCGTTCGGTGATTCTCTCAAATTCCACAAGGACGGCCTCTTCCACCAGATCTGTCAGCTCATCAACGATGAAACTTCCCTGGAGGGGATTTTCGTTTTTGGAAAGGCCCCACTCCCGGTTCAAAATCAGCTGGATGGCCAAAGCCCGCCGCACCGACTCTCCGGAGGGGGTGGTGATGGCCTCGTCAAAGGCGTTGGTGTGCAGGCTGTTGCAATTGTCATACACCGCACACAACGCCTGGAGGGTGGTTCTGATGTCGTTGAACTGAATATCCTGGCTGTGCAGGGAACGACCCGAGGTTTGGACATGGTACTTGAGCTTCTGGGATTTTTCATTGCCCCGGTAGAGGTGCTTCATGGCAATGGCCCAGATCCGCCTGGCCACCCTTCCGATGACCGTGTACTCGGGATCCATGCCGTTGGAGAAGAAGAACGACAGAGAAGGGGCAAACGAGTCAATGGGCATGCCCCTGGAGAGGTAGTATTCCACATAGGTGAACCCGTTGGCCAGGGTCAGGGCAAGCTGGGTAATGGGATTGGCGCCGGCTTCGGCAATGTGGTACCCGGAGATGGAAACGGAATAGAAGTTCCCCACCTGGTTGTCGTTGAAATACTGCTGGATATCCCCCATCATCTTCAGGGCAAACTCAATGGAAAAGATGCAGGTGTTCTGGCCCTGGTCCTCCTTGAGGATATCCGCCTGGATGGTTCCCCTGACGCTGGATATGGCCTTCTGTTTGATCTCTTGACACTGGTTCTCGTCGGGCTCTGCGTTGTTTTCCTCCCGGAACTTTTCCATCTGCTGGTCAATGGCCGTGTTCATGAACATGGCCAGCATCATGGGGGCCGGACCGTTGATGGTCATGGAGACCGAAGTGTTGGGGGCGCACAGGTCAAAACCGCTGTACAGCACCTTTGCATCATCCACGGTGCAGATGCTCACCCCGGAATTGCCGATCTTGCCGTAGATGTCCGGCCGGGTTTCAGGATCATATCCGTATAGGGTCACCGAATCAAAGGCCGTTGAGAGCCGCTTGGCCGGATAACTCTCCGAGAGCAGCCGGAACCGCGTGTTGGTGTCAAAGGGTCCGCCTTCGCCGGCAAACATCCGGGTGGGGTCCTCGTCTTCTCGTTTCAAGGGAAACACCCCTGCAGTATAAGGAAAACTGCCCGGCACGTTCTCTCTTCGCATCCACTTCAGCGACTCGCCGGGATCCTTGTACTTGGGAATACACACCTTGGGAATCCGTGAATGGCTCAGGGAACGGGACGACAGGGAGAGCTTGAACTCCTTGTCCCTCACCGTGTAGGTCAGTTCATCCTTTGAATAGGTCTCCTGAACGGTTTCCCACTGTTTGAGCAGATCGTCGGTCTCCTTGTCAATCCTGCCCTCGGCACCGTCAAGGGCCTGCTTCAGCTGCTCAACAATCTGTTCGGTGTTGTCGGGAAAATCGCTCTCCAGGGTTTCCTGGGTTTTCTGCAGGTGCCACCGGCTGCGGACGGCATCGGCCTGTTGGTCGGTGTCTTTGTGGTAGTTTCTCACCGTGTCGGCAATCTCCGCCAGGTAACGGGTGCGATCGGCGGGGATGATGATGGTCTTGGAGGTTGAGAATTTTGTGTTGGTCGCCGGAATGGACGAGGTAAAGCGGGTCCCGTTTTTTTCCGCCAACAGGTCAAGTACGGCGTGGTAAAAGGCCGTCACGCCGTCATCGTTGAATTTCGATGCGATGGTGCCGAACACCGGCATCTCCTCCAGGGGAGTCTCCCAGGCCTGGCAGTTTCTCTGTACCTGTTTTCTGACGTCCCGCAGGGCATCTTCACTGCCCCGTTTTTCAAACTTGTTGATCACCACGATATCGGCATAATCCAGCATATCGATCTTTTCCAGCTGGGACGGGGCACCGTACTCGGCGGTCATCACGTACACCGCCGTGTCCACGAGATCTATGATCCTGGAGTCCCCCTGGCCGATACCTGCTGTTTCGGCGATAATGATGTCATACCCGGCAGCCTTGACCACCTCGATGGCTTCGGGAAGGGATTTGGGCAATTCAGACTGGGATTCCCGGGTGGCAAGAGAACGCATGTACACACGGCCCGTCTCGATGGAATTCATCCGTATTCTGTCCCCGAGGAGGGCACCGCCGGTTTTCCGCCTGGAGGGATCACAGCTCAGCACGGCAACATTGACCCCCTTTAAATCCCTTAGAATCCGCAGGATAAACTCATCGGTGAGGGAGGACTTTCCCGCACCCCCGGTGCCTGTCAAACCGATGACAGGGGGCGTTTTTCCCTGCTTCAATTCTGCAAGGTTGCCCAGAATTTCCTCCAGGGAGCCGTCATTCTTTGCCTTTGCCTCCTGGACAGCGGTGATAAAATTGGCTGTCACATACTTTTCCGCCACGGTAAGCCGGGAGTAGTCCAGGGCATTAAGATCCACCGTGGAATGGTCCATCCGGCTGAGCTTGTCGTTGATAATGCCCTGGAGCCCGATCTTTGCCCCGTCATCGGGGGAGTAGATCCGGGTCACACCGTAATCCTGGAGCTCCTTGATCTCGGAAGGGACGATAACACCGCCGCCGCCGCCAAACACCTTGATATGGGAAGCGTTCTTCTCCTTGAGAAGATCCACAATGTACTTGAAGAACTCCACATGCCCCCCCTGGTAACTGGAAACGGCCAGCCCCTGAGCATCTTCTTCAATGGCGGCATCGACAATTTCCCTGGCCGCCCTGTTGTGTCCGATATGAATCACCTCTGCACCGGAATCCTGGAGTATCCGTCTCATGATGTTGATGGATGCATCATGACCGTCAAAAAGGGCGGTAGCCGTTACCACTCGTACAGCATTTTCAGGTGTATATATTTTATTTGAAAGCGTCATCACATCTCCTTAAGTCTTGAAAATTAATACTTATGATAATTGTCTGCTCACCATTGCAAACGGCATCTCCGCCGAAGATCTTGAAAGCAGACCCGCTGGAGGGCCTTGATGGCAACCTGCCTTTTTGAAAAGGTGCCTGACGCGCCTGTCAATGGCACGTCAAAAAGCCGGGGCAATGAATTAAAAAATCATTTTCCCCTGTCCTTGAAAATAAAACCCATAATAAACTGAGTCTGGTATTCGATATAATTTTCCAGGGTAAACTCCTTTCCAAAATACCAGCGCCTGAAGGCCCACATGTGGCCCAGAACCGAAATATTGTGTCCCACAAGATTGATGGCTTTTTCATCAAGGGCTGGGAAATCCTTCTCCCCGGCAAGACGTTTCAAGGCGTCGATGAAGATCTGGGTGATTCTCAGCTCGTTTTCCAGCACCTTTCTCTGCCATTTCTCAGGGAGAAACTGGGTAACCTGGTACATGAGAATCATGTGATCTTTCATATTGTCACACACCAGGAGATACTCCCTGATGATACCGGCAAGACTTGACTTTCCGTCCTCGGTGTCGGAAAGGGCCTCTCCCACAGCCTTTTCAACCTCGACATGGATGGATGTGCACACAAGATAGAGCACATCCTCCTTGGAACCGACATATTCGTAGAGGGATCCTATGGAAAACCCGGCCGCCCTGGCTATCATCCTCGTGGTGGTCTTGTGGTAACCATGGTCCACAAAGAGATGAACCGTGGAATCGACAATCTGCCGTCGTCTCTCCTTGACCAGGTCGGGGTTTTTTATCTGGGTGGGCACATCCGGAGCGGGACTGCCCTTTTTTTTAATCGTTGTATTCTTCAAACTGGAGACTCCATGTTTTTTACCATTTCGATTACAGGGGCGCTGGTCAACCTGCTGTCTTTTTTTCACACCCCCGCTCTCAGCACTAAAAGAAGGGTTCCCGGGTGACAAACAAAAATTGATCGAGCGCTCAGTCAAACAACTGATTACATGGAAAGATTTCTCTTGTCAAGGAATTATCGGCCTTGGCGGCAATTCCCATTATCCATCAGGGGCCGGCTGTTTATTGTGCTGTTCTGTCCGATAACGTCAATAACAAAAGCCTGACCCCGTTGGCCCCTACGCTTTACACTCTGGTTGTTTCAGCGCCATCTCCGTAGGTGCTGTAAAAAATACCCTGGTTTATCAAAAAAAAGTTGACAAATGGGATTCAACAAATATAGTATCATAAAAAAATAAGACTGAGCGCTCGATCGCCTAAAAAAGAAGGTTAAAAATTAAAGATACTCTGCCGGACCTCTCCGCACAGCTTGATCAGGGCTGTACTGGCTGTTTGGCCCCATATAAACGATCATGAGCAGCGTGCTCACAACAAATCATGAAAGCCATCAGCCGTCAGTAACCAGCATGAATTTACTGGAAGCTGATAACTGATTACTGATTACTGAAGGCTGATGGCTTTCTTATAAAAATGACCCAAATTCATAAGGAGGAAACAGGGTGGATTTTGACCTTACAAAAGAGCAGCAGATGATCCGCAAGGAGGTAAGAAAATTTGCCCAGAAAGAGATTGCTCCCATAGCAGGCGATCTGGATGAAAACGAGGAGTTCTCCTCTGAACTCACCAGAAAAATGGGAGAAATCGGTCTTTTTGGCATGTTTGTATCGGAGGACTATGAAGGTCAGGGCATGGATTATATTTCATACATCATTGCCGTGGAAGAAATAGCCAGGATCGACGGATCCCAGGCGGCGACCATTGCTGCCGGCAACTCCCTTGGCATCGGGCCCCTCTACTATTTCGGCACCGAAGAGCAGAAGCAGCGCTATCTTCCAAAACTCTGCGCAGGAGAGGGGCTTTGGGGCTTTGGTCTCACCGAGCCCACGGCCGGTTCCGATGCCGGCGGCAGCAAGACAACGGCGGTCCTGGACGGCGATGAATGGGTGATCAACGGTTCAAAAATATTTATCACCAATGCCGCCTGCGACTTGACCATGGGCGTGACGGTCCAGGCAAAGACCGGGGTCAAGGAGAACGGCAAGCCGGAATACTCCTGCTTCATCGTTGAAGCCGGCACACCGGGATTCAAGGCCGTTCCCATGCACAAAAAGATGATGTGGCGGGCATCCAATACGGCAGAGCTCTACTTTGACGATGTCAGGGTGCCCAAGGAAAACATTCTCGGCAACCAGGGAGACGGTTTCCACCAGATGCTCAAGACCCTTGACGGAGGCAGGCTCTCCATTGGCGCCATGGGGCTTGGCGGCGCCCAGGGAGCCTTTGACATCGCCTTGAAGTACGCCAGGGAGAGGGAGCAGTTCAATCAGCCCATTTCAAAATTCCAGGCCGTGGCATTCAAGCTGGCCGATTGCGCCATGGAGATCGAGTGTGCCAGGAATCTCATGTACAAGGCGTGCTGGCTGAGGGACAACAAGAAAGCCTTTGAAAAAGAGGCGGCCATGGCAAAGCTCTACTGTTCGGAACTCATGGGCAGGGTAGCCAACCACTCTGTGCAGATCCACGGAGGATACGGTCTGATGAAAGAGTACAATGCCGAACGGTTCTACCGTGACCAGAAGCTCCTCGACATCGGGGAAGGAACCTCGGAAGTCCAGAGACTGGTCATTTCAAGGTATATTGGATGTTGACCGCTGCCTGAACGAAAATGCCCTCCATCTTAAATTTGGGCAACCTTTTCCATTCAAACAGCGGGGTTCTGTCAACCTTATAATTAAAATTTAACGGAGAGATTTTTCATGGAAAAACCAGACATTACCATCGGCAAAACAACCATCGGCAACATCGTTGACACCCTGGCAGAGAATTTGGGCGACAACAGTGCCCTTGAATACAACTCCCTTGACATCCAGTTCAATTTCAGGGAGTTCCGCAGCATGTGCGACGATGTGGCCAAGGGGCTCATGGCCCTTGGCATCCAGAGGGAAGAGAAGGTTGCCATATGGGCCAACAACCTGCCGGAATGGGTCTACACACAGTACGGCAGCGCAAAAATGGGCGCCGTCCTTGTCACCGTCAACACCAGCTACCGAAGTGCCGAGCTAGAGTACCTGCTCAAGCAGTCCGATGCCACAACCCTTATCCTCACAGGCGGAGTCAGGGAAGCCGATGAATACCTCAAGATCATCAACAAGGTATGCCCCTCCTTAAAGGAGAGCGAGCCTGGAAAGCTCGACTGCAAGGAGCTGCCCTTTCTCAAGAACATCGTTTACCTGGGCAAGGACAAGGTACCGGGCATGTACAATTTTGATGATATCCTTGAGATGGGAAAAAAGATCTCCGACCAGGAACTGAAAGACCGTCTGGATTCCCTGGAACCCGATGATGTGATCAACATGCAGTACACCTCCGGCACCACTGGCTTTCCCAAGGGAGTGATGCTCACCCACACCAACCTCATCGGCAACGCCATCAGCATGGCCGAATGCATGAAGCTCACCCCGGATGATGCCATGTGTATACCGGTTCCGTTTTTTCACTGTTTCGGCTGCGTCATCGGCACCCTCTGCTGCATGGTCTCCGGAACCACCATGGCCCCTGTTGTAGCCTTTGATCCCGTTGATGTCCTCGAGACGGTCCAGGCATCCAAGTGTACCGCCCTGCTTGGCGTGCCAACCATGTTCATCGCCGAATTCGAAGCCATGGAGAAAAAGAGCTATGACACGTCAACCCTGCGCACAGGTGTCATGGCAGGCTCCACCTGTCCTGTGGAGGTGATGAAAAAGGTCATCGACCTGATGGGAGCCGAAGAGATGACCATCGTCTACGGCCAGACCGAAGCCTCCCCCGGTATCACCCAGACCAGGGACCAGGACTCCCTGGAGCTGAAGACCTCCACCGTTGGCAAGGCCCTTCCCAATGTGGAAGTGAAAATCATCGACCCCATCACCGACGAAGAGATGCCGGTCAACGAGCAGGGAGAACTCTGCTCCAGGGGCTACCATGTGATGAAAGGGTACTACAAGATGCCCGAAGCCACGGAAAAAGCCATTGACGAGGATGGATGGCTCCACACCGGAGACCTTGCCACCATGGATGAAAACGGGTACTGCAAGATCACCGGCAGGATCAAGGACATGATCATCCGGGGCGGTGAAAACATCTACCCAAGGGAGATCGAAGAATTTCTCTACACAAATCAAAAGATAAAAGACGCCCAGGTGGTTGGCGTGCCCGATGAAAAGTACGGCGAAGAGGTTGCCGTGTTCATTCAGATGAAACCCGGTGAAACCAGCACCCCGGAAGAGATAAAAGAGTACTGCAAGGACCGGATCTCCTTTCACAAGATACCCAGGTACATCTTTTTTGTGGACGACTTCCCGGCAACGGCCAGCGGCAAGATCCAGAAGTACAAACTCAGGGAGAACGCCACAGAACAGATCGAAGCAGACCGGAATTAAAGTGATATTGACCCCGCCCTGTCAAAGAGTGAGGCCTTGATCATAACACCGGCCATGCCACGGAGGGGTCAGACTTGCATTATCTGAGCTTTTGTTGAAATTATGCTTTCTGCCAGAGTTCTTGTCAAAATCACAATAACACAAGTCTGACCCGGTTGGCCTTTAAAATTCAAACCGGAGAGTACCGTTTTCAGATGATAAGGGGTCACCGCTCTGACAATGCACACCAATAAAGAGGGATCCATGGATAACAACGTTTTAATCAACGAGGAAAAAGACGGCACTGCCATTCTTACCCTGAACTGGCCCAAGGCGATGAATTCGCTGAACTTTGATCTGCTGTACGCCATAAGAAATCAGATCGAATCACTTCAGTACCGGCCGGAGATCCGAACGGTGATCATCACCGGAACCGGTGAAAAGGCTTTCTGCGCCGGGGCCGATCTCAAGG
>JAWOGI010000212.1:0-4322 GCA_046496975.1 Desulfobacteraceae bacterium
AAGATCCTATGCGTCAAGGGCACAATTAGTGGCGGTACATCAGTGTTGTTGTCTAACAAAAAAACCAAAATCCCCCGGAAGTTAGAACGCGTAACCTATGGCAAAGGAATCAAATTTGAACCAGCTAAAGCAAAACTTATATCCCAAACCTAAAGGATTGGGTTTTACGGCCTAAAGGCCTAACAGATAAACCGAAACTGCCAGGCACAAACAGAGCACCAGCACGGACAGTTGCGTTTCACCATCAATGGAGGGGCCCATGAACGAATGTGTATCAGTTATCAACACCGGTCTTCGCGGTGTTGAAGTCGCCAGCTCAAAGATCTGCGATGTCAAAGGAAAAGAGGGAAAGCTCATCTACCGGGGGTATCTCATCGAGGACCTGGCTGAAAAATCCACCTTTGAAGAGGTGGTTTTTCTGCTGCTCTACGAACGGCTTCCCAAAAAACAGGAGCTGGAAAATTTCAGCCACAGCCTCCGGCAAAAACGGTCCATCCCGGAGAACATCCTCTCCTTCCTCAAGGGGTTGCCCGTTGACATGAATTCCATGGATGTCCTCCAGGCGGCAACTCCTCTCCTCATCCAGAACGATGCCAATTCCAGTTCAAAGGATATGGCAAGCGCCCTTGAAAGCGCCGAGTACCTCATCGCCGGCATTTCCACCATCACCGCCGCCTGGGAGCGGATCAGGAATAAAAAAGAGGTGATTCCCCATGACGATCAGCTGAACCACGGAGCCAATTTTCTCTACATGCTCCACGGAAAAAAGCCGGACAAAGAGACGGCCCGGTTTTTTGACACCTCCCTGGTGCTCCACGCAGAGCACTCGTTCAACGCCTCCACCTTTACCGCCAGGCAGGTGATTTCCACCCGGGCCCACCTCTATGCCGCAGTGTCGGCGGCCATCGGCTCCCTCTCCGGTCCCCTCCACGGCGGGGCCAATGTCCGGGTGATGAAGATGCTCAGGGAGATCGGATCCGTTGACAAGATCGATGGGTACATTGATGCGGCGCTGAAGGCCGGCGACCTGATCATGGGGCTTGGCCATGCCGTGTACAAAACCGATGATCCCAGGGCAAAGCTGATCGCCCCCATGAGCCGGCGCATGGGAGAGATAAAAGGAGAACCTCTCTGGTACGACCTGTCAAAACAGCTTGAAACAAAAGCAAAAGCGGCGTTCAAGGCAAAAAAACAGCAGGAGATCTTCTGCAATGTCGATTTTTACAGCGCCTCGCTGTTCCAGGCCATGGCCATCCCCACGGACCTTTTCACCCCGGTTTTCGCCGTTTCAAGGGTCAGCGGCTGGACCGCCCACGTCATAGAGGAACTTTTTGCCACGGCGGCCCCCAAGCCCTCCCTGTACAGGCCCGGCGCCGCCTATGTCGGCGACTACTGCGGCCCCGACGAGTGTAAATTCGTCTCCCTGGAGCAGCGGTGAAAGGAGCAGCGGTGAAACCGGTTGCCGGAAAAAAAGCCCTCCTGGTCGCCGCCCTGATCGTTTTTATGGGTCTCTTTTTCCTGTTCGACCTGGGCCGGTTCTTCTCCATTGCCGAAATCAAGGGCCGGCTTGACTTTTTCCAGGCGTTTTACCAGAACCACACTGTTTTCACCATGGGCCTCTACATGGGGATCTACGTTGCCATGGCGGCCCTCTCCCTGCCTGGCGCGGCCATCATGACCCTTTGCGGCGGTGCCCTGTTCGGGCTGTTCACCGGAACAGTCCTGGCGACCCTGGCCAGCACCACCGGGGCCACCCTGGCCTTTCTCATCTCACGCTACCTGTTCAAGGAGCTTGTCCAGCAGAAATTCAGCACAAGGCTTGCCACCATCAACAGGGGAATCGAAAAAGAGGGGGCGTTTTACCTTTTCACCCTGCGGCTGGTGCCGGTCTTCCCCTTTTTTCTCATCAACCTGGCCATGGGGGTTACCCGGATCAAGACCGCCCCGTTTTTCCTGGTCAGCCTCGTCGGCATGGTGCCCGGGGCCATGGTCTATGTCAACGCCGGCACCCAGCTGGCCCAGATCGAGTCGGCCGGGGGAATCCTCTCCTGGGATATTCTCTTCGCCTTTGCCCTGCTTGGGATCTTCCCTTTGATCGCCAAACGCATCTCCGAGCATCTTCGAAGCAGAAAGATCCATGCAGAATTTACCCGACCCAGACACTTTGATTACAATGTGGTCACCATCGGCGGCGGGTCTGCCGGGCTTGTGGCCTCGTATATCGCAGCGGCGGTCAAGGCGAAAACCGCCCTGGTAGAAGAGCACCGCATGGGGGGGGACTGCCTCAACACCGGGTGCGTGCCGAGCAAGGCGATCATTGCCAGCGCCAGGCTGGCCCACCAGACAAAAACCGCCCACCGGCTGGGATTTAAAAGCGGTTCTGTGGATTTTGACTTTGGTGAAATCATGGAGCGGGTGCGCACAACCATCGACCGCATCGCCCCCCACGACTCGACGGAGCGGTACACAGCGCTTGGGGTAGACTGCTTTGACGGCCGGGCCAGGATCGTCTCCCCCTTTGAGGTGGCGGTCAACAACCAGGTGCTCACCACACGAAACATCATCGTTGCCACCGGGGCAAAACCGAAGATTCCCGACCTTCCCGGCCTGGAGAAGATCGACTACCTCACCTCGGACACGGTGTGGAACATCACCGCCCTGCCCCGGCGGCTTGTGGTGCTGGGGGCCGGTCCCATCGGATGCGAGCTTGCCCAGGCCTTTGCACGCCTGGGATCCACGGTCACCCTTGTCCAGCGGGGAGAGCGGATCATGAAAAAAGAGGACCCCGACGCCGCCCTTATCGTCCACAACAGCTTTGAGCAGGAGGGCATCACCATTTTCACCGGCCATTCACCGGAACGAATCGAGATCACCGAAGGTGAACAACAGCTGATCTGCAGCCACCAGGGCCAAAAGAAAGCCGCCCCCTTTGACCGGCTTCTCATCGCCCTGGGCCGAACCCCCAATGTCGACGGGTTCGGCCTGGAAGAGCTGGGGGTGGAACTGACCGGGAACCGGGCCATCCAAACCAACGGCTTTCTCCAGACCAATTTTCCCAACATCTTCTGCAGCGGCGATGTCCACGGCAGGTACCAGTTCACCCATACCGCCGCCCATGAATCGTGGCACGCCGCTGTCAACGCCCTTTTCGGCCGGTTTAAAAAATTCAGGGTGGACTATTCCGCCATCCCCTGGGCCACCTTTACCGACCCGGAAGTGGCCCGGGTGGGGCTTTGCGAAACAGAGGCCCAAAGGGCAAACATCCCCTTTGAAACGGTCAAGTACGGCCTTGACGACCTTGATCGGGCCATTACCGACGCCAACGACCGGGGATTTGTCAAGGTGCTCACCGTACCGGGCAAAGACAAAATCCTCGGGGCAACCATTGTGGGCGATCACGCATCGGAGATCATTGCCGAGTATATCCTGGCCATGAAACACGGCCTCGGGCTGAACAAGATCCTGGGGACCATCCACATCTACCCCACCATGGCCGAAGCCAACAAGTACGCCGCAGGGATGTGGAAAAAGGCCCACGCCCCGGAAAGGCTCCTTGGCTGGATCAAGCGCTACCACGACTGGATGCGGCGATAAGCCGCACCCGCTGCTGTAAAAAATGTTAACGTTACAACGGAGGAAAAAATTGACCTATCAAAAGATCGTGTATGAAGCCAACGGTGCCATCGGCACCCTGACCCTGAACAGCCCGGAAACAATCAATGCCCTTTCCAAACAGATGATACAGGAGATGAGCGACGCCTTGACCCTGGCATCGAGGGACGAAGCGATCAAGGTGATCATCATCAAGGCCGCCGGAAACAACTTCTGCGCAGGGCACAATCTGTCTGAAATGGTAGACGAAGGAGTCAAAGACTACAAAGAGATCTTTGACCAGTGCACCAGGATGATGCAGCTGATCCATGAGATCCCCCAGCCGGTGATTGGCCAGGTCCAGGGCATCGCCACCGCCGCCGGCTGCCAGCTTGCCGCATGGTGCGACCTGGTGGTGGCCGGTGACGATGCACGGTTTTCAACCCCCGGGGTGAAAATCGGACTCTTCTGCTCAACGCCCATGGTTGCCGTATCCAGAGCCATCGGACGAAAAATGGCCATGGAGATGCTTTTGACCGGGCGCGAGTTCCCCGCCGGAGAGGCAAAACAGCTCGGCCTGGTCAACAGGGTCGTACCCACAGAAGAGCTGGATTCAGCGGCCCTTGCCCTGGCAGAAAAAATCAGCGAGGCCAGCCGCTTTGCCTTGAGTGTGGGCAAGCAGGGGTTTTACACCCAGGTGGACCAGAGTGACGACAAGGCCCTGGGCTTTG
>JAWOGI010000240.1:0-24349 GCA_046496975.1 Desulfobacteraceae bacterium
GAAGAGATCGAGGGTCTCGGACCCAATCCGTTTAAGGGATTCTAATCATGATAATAGGGACAGCCTTTGCGCATGTCCCTGTTTCCATCGGATGAAATTCTGCTCTCTTCAGGGGGGCATTTTTTCATCAATTTTGGGACAACCAGGGAGGTTGACGGCAACCTCCCGCCTGATTGGATTTTTTGACAACAACCTCGAGGCTTTCCCGGGCAATTGTCCGAAAGACCTTGTTTATAGAGAATTTTAGGAGGTATCACAGAATGAGTGAAAAATACCTTGCACAACCGGATCTGGGTTTTATTGATGAAATTACCGGTCTTGGTGGTGACACGCTCAAAAAATGTTTCCAGTGTGCAACCTGCTCTGTTGCCTGCCCCATCGCACCGGAAAACAGCCCTTTTCCCCGGAAAGAAATGATCGCAGCGTCCTGGGGACTGAAAGACCGGCTCCTGGTCAGCGGAGACATCTGGCTCTGCCATCAGTGCGGCGACTGTTCCGATTTGTGCCCCAGGGACGCAAAACCCGGAGATGTTCTGGCGGCAGTCAGATCGGCGGCTATTACCGAATACGCCGAGCCCAAGTTTCTTGCCAAGGCTGTCAACGACAAGTCCAAACTACCATTTCTAATCGGCGTTCCGGCCCTGTGGTTTGCTCTGCTGGCCTGGATCACCATGACCGCCGGCGACACCATGACAAAAATCTTCCACTCCATCGGCATCGAGTGGTCACACAGTACCGGCCATGACGTCATCGCCCAGGCCGACTTCTTTTCCACCTGGTTTGTGGATTTGACATTTGTTCCCCTTGCCACCATTGTGGCCATCATCTTCATATTGAGCCTCAGGCGTTTTGTGGTGGACATGCACAACAATGCCGTAGCCGAAGGAAAAACTGACAAAACGGTTCTCAACTGGGTCGATTACATCAAAACCCTGCCAAAAGTGCTCCCCGTTGTACTCAAACACGACAAGTTCAACCAGTGCGAGACAAACAGGGACAGGTCCACCCCCCACATGATGGTCCTCTACTCATTCATCGGACTGGCCATTGTCACGGGCATCTTCTTTTTTGTCCTCTACGTGTTTCAAATTCCCGGTCCCTACTCCCAGCTCAATCCGGTTAAGTGGCTGGCAAATATCAGTGGTGTCGCCCTGGTCATCGGCAGCAGCCTGATGATCAAAAACCGGCTGGCCAAAAAAGATGAGCAGGTCACAGCCTACAAGGACTGGTACATTCTCGGGATCGTCTTTGCCCTGGGTGTTACAGGACTGCTCACCGAGATGGCCCGCCTTGCCGGAGCGGCCAATTTCTCCTATTTCATCTACTACCTGCACCTCATTGCCATCTTCAACCTGTTTGCCTTCCTGCCCTTCTCAAAAATGGCCCATATTGTCTACAGGCTTGCAGCAATGACCTATTCTGAGTACGGAAACAGAAAATAGGGGGAAGTGACACGGTTTACAAACTGTAGAAAACCTTCTGTTTTGGCGATAAAAGCCGGTAAAAAGGGGTGGTGCGAAAAAAATCGCACCACCCCTTTTTTTTTCTTGCATTTTTTTATTCACCATATATATTGAGTGTATAAATACCCGAAAGGGGTGTTCTGCTAACAGTTATCAGGACATATTGCTGAAAAGGCCAATTTTGACATTTTTAAGGAGGTAGGAGCTTTGGCACAAGGAACAGTAAAATGGTTTAGCGACAAAAAGGGATTTGGATTCATCGAGCAGGATGAGGGAAGTGATGTGTTTGTTCACCACTCAGCCATTGATATGCCCGGGTTCAAGACCCTTTCCGAAGGCGAGAGAGTCAATTTTGACATCGAGGAGAACGAGAGAGGACCTGCTGCTAAAAATGTTGTCAAGCAATAGTACTGATTTGTAAGATATTTTAGTGGTTCAACAAGGAGAGAGGGCAAATCACTGCCTGCTCTCCTTTTTTTATTTTTATTCGATCTGTCACTGTCAGCCCGGCCCGGGGGCAGCCGGGATTTCTACCGTTCTATACCGTCCCTGGCAAGGAGCCCGCGGGTATGGTAATAGTGCTTGATCTCGCGCATCTCGGTAACAAGGTCTGCAACCTCGTAAAAGGCTTCAGGGGCCTGCCTTCCGGTAAGAATCAGCTCGACCCTCTCGGGTTTTTTGCGGACAACCTGCAGCACCTCATCACAGGTGACAAGGTCAAACCACAGGGCAACACAGATTTCATCCATGACAATCACATCGTACTTATTGGATGCCATGACCTGCTCGATCCGGTCAAGGCCTTTTAAGGCGTGCTCCCTGTGAAGGGATGTCATCTGATCCTTGTGAAAACAACCCTCATCCCCGAACTGCTCGACCTCTATTTCCTGAATCGATTTTAAGGGTGTCAGCTCCCCGTAGTACTGCCCTTTCATGAACTGACCGATAAAAATTTTTTTCCCGTGCCCTGCCGCCCGGAGGGCAAGGCCCATGGCTGCAGTGGTTTTCCCCTTTCCGTTGCCGGTATACAGGTGAACGTATCCTTTGTCCATATCAAACACTCCTTTGGTTGGGTTCATGGAGAAGCTCGTACATCTTAAGCCTTACCAGAGTACTCTCCCTGTCTTTGACACCGGGAAGGGCGTCCAGGGCCATTTTTTGTAATAGCCTGTATTCAGACGGGAAAAGCGCGTCCAGAGAATTTTTCATGTCGATCTGGAGGTCAAACACAGATTCCCGGCTGTTACAGGGCTTGAAAACAAAGGGGAGCTCCGGCTGAAGCCAGAGCTGAAAGGGGCGGCAGCGCCTTCGTTTTGAACAGGCCCGGCACACGTTTTCACTGGTTATCTGCTTTGACTGTCTGAAGCAATAGATATTCATGGCTCTCTGTATAACACAATATCAGGAGACAGGAAACAGGAAACAAGAGACAAGAGACAGGAGACAGGAGAAAAGAGACAAAAGACAAGAGACAAGAGACAAGAAGCAGGAAACGATAAATCGAGATAATTATTGACTTTCCCTGCAATAATTCTATAACAGGGAAATTGATGATAAGGACGGTCACTGAAATTTTTCAACCCGAAACAACAGGGGAAAACCATGGACTACCAATGTATTCTGTTTGAAAAAAAAGAAAATGTGGGCCTGATTCAGCTGAATCGGCCCAAGGTTCTAAATGCCATGAACCGCCAGCTCTGGCTTGATATGTTAGATGCCCTTGACCGGGCCGGAAACGACCCTGACATCAAGGTGCTCATCTTTACCGGCCAGGGAAGGGCCTTTTCAACGGGGGCTGACCTCAAGGACTCCAAGGGGAGAAGCGCCGAGGATTACCGGGCATACCTGGAATCCCTCCAGGAGGCATCCCGGAAAATCATCCGGTTTGAAAAACCGACCATCGCCGCCATCAATGGGTATGCCCTGGGCTCGGGATACGAGCTGGCCCTTGCCTGCGACATCAGGATCGCTGCCAGGGAAGCCCTCATCGGTTCCCCGGAGGCAAAGGTAACATCCTCGGTCACAGGCGGTGCTTTCAGGCTGGTCCAGGACCTGGTGGGCCCGGGCAAGGCAAGGGAGCTGCTCTTTACCGCCGAGAATATCACCGGAAAAGAGGCCGAGCGAATCGGGCTTGTCAATGTCTCTGTTCCCCTGGAAGAGCTGATGGCCAGCGCCTTTACCATGGCCGAAAAAATTTCTGCCAACTCTTCTTTTTCCATGGCCAGAATAAAAAGAGGATTTTTAATGGCCCAGGGAGAGGTCAGCCTCGAAGCCCTCATGGACTATGAAATCGAGGCTTGCCTTGCATGTGTTTCATCAAAGGAGAGAAAAGCTTCCCTTGATGATTTTGAAAAACGAAAACAGTAATAACCGCCAACAATTGTTCAAGGAGTCAATCAATGCTTGACAAGGTACTAAATGCAAGGTCAGTGGCCATTGTGGGCGCATCAAAAAACCCCACAAAAAGGGGGTACCAGGCCATTAAAACCCTCCAGGAGGAGGGATACGAAGGGAGGATCTTCCCTGTCAACCCAAAAGAACGATCCATTCTCGGTCTGCCCTGCTACACCAGCATCGCCGACATTGAGCAGGAGGTGGACCTGGCCCTCATCACAACCCCGGCAAAGACCATTCCAAAAATACTGCACACCTGCGGAGCCAAAGGAGTAGCGGGGGCCGTCATTGTGGCCGGGGGATTCCGGGAACTTGGAAATGAGGGGAAAGCCCTGGAAGAGCAGATGGTCGAAACCGCCCGGAAAGAGAAGGTACGGCTCATCGGACCCAACACTTCGGGCATGATCAACATGAAGAGCAACATGAACCTGGCAGGCATTAAAAATGCCCCCAAAGGGGATATCGCCCTTCTCTGCCAGAGCGGCAACATGGCACTGACCCTTATCACCGAAGCAATGATCCGAAAACACGAGGGATTTACCTATTATGTGGGGGTGGGCAACGAATCTGACATCAAGTTCCACGAATACCTGGAATTCCTCCGGAACGATGAAGAGACAAAATCCATCCTCATGTATGTCGAGGGAATGAGCGAAGGAAGAAAATTTTTGCAGGAAGCCCACAAAACCAGCAGACAGAAACCCATTGTGCTCTTGAAAAGCGGCAGGTCGGCCACCGGAAAAAAATCCGCCGGCTCCCATACCGGCTCCCTTGCCGGGATGAGCCAGGTGGCAAAGGCCGCCTATGAACGGGCCGGCATCATCGTTATTGAAAACTCCGACGAGTTATTTCCCGTGGCTGAAACCCTGTCAAGCCAGCCCTCCATCAAGACCAACAAAATTGCCATCCTGGCCGACGGAGGGGGCCATGCCACCATCGGAGCCGACCTTCTTTCCGATTACGGGGTGGAACTTCCGGAACTCTCGGCCAAAACCCGGCAAAAACTCAAGAAAATCCTGCCCGATGCCGCCTCTGTTATCAATCCCGTGGATGTGGCCGGAGGAACCGACGCAGATCCCGGGGTTTTTGCCGACTGCGCCAAGATCATTCTCCAGGACCCCGCCGTGGGAGGACTTCTCATTGTGGGACTGTTTGGCGGCTATGGTATCCGATTCGCCGAGAGCCTTACCATGCCCGAAGAGGAAGCGGCCCACAGGCTCGGAAAAATGGGGCAGAAAAGGAACAAGCCCATCATCGTGCACAGCCTCTACGCCTCGTACAACTCCCACCCCCTGGAGCTGCTGCGGTACTATGATATTCCGGTTTACGACTCCCTGGACATCACCTGCAAATGCATTGCCTCCCTCTGCACCTACGGCAGTTATCTCGCCTCCCACCATGCCATGGCAAATTTCCACTTTGACTGGCAGGCAAAGGCAAAGGAGAAGGGCAATGCCATTATTGCAGGGGCAAGGCAGGAAAATCGAAGGGCCCTGCTGGAACATGAAGCCAAGGAGCTGATAAAACTACACGGCGCCCCTGTTTCCAGGGACACCCTTGCCGAAACCGAAGACCATGCCGTTGCCCTTGCCAATGGGATCAGCGGCGGTGTGGTGCTGAAAATCGTCTCCCCGGACATTCTCCACAAGAGCGATGCCGGAGGTGTTAAGGTAAACCTGAGGTCCGAAGAGGAGGTACGCAAAGCATACAAGGAGATCCTGCAAAACGCCGAAAAGTACAGCCCCACGGCCGATATCCGGGGAATCCTGGTCTCTCCCATGGCAGACAAGGGTCTTGAGGTGATCATCGGCACCAAAATGGATGAACAGTTCGGCCCGGTGATCATGTACGGCCTGGGGGGAATCATGGTGGAGGTCATGAAGGATGTGACCTTCTGGGTGCTCCCCATCTCCCAGACCTCTGCCAGAAAGATGATAGAAGAGACACGTTCTTCCATAATACTGGACGGCGTCAGGGGCGAAGCCGGTTATGACAAAAAGAGGCTGAAAAAACTGCTGCTGATCTGTTCCGAGCTCATGGAATCCTACCCCGAAATCGAAGAGATGGACCTGAATCCCGTCATTGTCCACCAGAATGGCCTTGATGTGGTGGATGCCAGGATAATTTTAAAAGAATAAATTGCTGATTACACAAAGGAACGAAAACGTTGGAAAAAAACATTGCACTGCTGCCGGGCGACGGCATCGGACCGGAAGTGATGAAAGAGGCAGTAAAGGTACTCAACGCAGCCGGAGAACGGTTTGGGTTTAAATTGAAATACACCGAAGCGGATGTGGGAGGATGCGCCATTGACAACCACGGCACGGCGCTGCCCCCCTCGACCCTCAAGATTTGCCGCCAGAGCAGCAGCATCCTCTTCGGGTCGGTGGGCGGCCCCAAATGGGAGGCCCTCCCCCCGGAAGAGCAGCCGGAAAGGGCTGCCCTGCTCCCCCTGCGAAAAGAGTTTAACCTCTACTGCAACCTCAGACCGGCCAGGATATTTCCCTCCCTGGCGGCCGCCTCCCCCCTGAAGAGAGAAATTGTCATGGACGGGTTTGACATCCTCTGTGTCCGGGAACTGACCGGTGGCATCTACTTTGGCACCCCCCGGGGAAGAGAGGGCAGCGGCAGCAGTGAAAAGGCCTATGACACCCTTGTCTATTCCAGGATGGAGATAGAGCGCATTGCCAGGAAAGCCTTTGAAGCGGCAAAAAAGAGACGGGGGCTTGTCACCTCGGTGGACAAGGCCAATGTGCTGACATCCATGGTGCTGTGGCGGGAAGTGGTCGTGGAGGTGGCAAAAGAGTACCCCGATGTTCAGCTGAACCACATCTACGTGGACAACGCCACCATGCAGCTGGTCAAGGACCCCCACCAGTTTGACGTTCTTCTCTGCCCCAACATGTTCGGAGACATCATTTCCGACGAATGTGCCATGATTACAGGTTCCATGGGACTGCTGGCCTCGGCAAGTCTCAACGAAGATAATTTCGGCCTTTACGAGCCGGCAGGCGGCTCTGCCCCGGACATCGCCGGCAAAGGCGTTGCCAATCCCATTGCACAGATTCTTTCCGGCGCCATGATGCTGCGGTACAGCCTCGATCTCAACGAGGCGGCAGACTCTGTTGTCAATGCCGTTTCCACGGTCCTTGACCGGGGCATTTACACCGCCGATATCGCCGGCGGGGCAGAGGCCGTCGGCACAGAAGCCATGGGAGATGCCATAGCAGAGATCGTGTCTGGCTGATGGCTTTCTTATAACGGCCATGCCCTGCGGGCACAACAAAGAGAGAAAGTCGAATTAGAGGCAGCCGGTTCGGGGTTTTGCCCGCAGCGGTTTTGAGCGGCTGCGGTCAGCATGGACGCTGAAGGAGCTGCCGCTCACCTCGGAGCAAATCTTGGATGATTTGCGAGAATGAGCGGAGGGCAATACCCCGAATCGGCTGCCGGCGCACCACGACTTTCATATAAAAAAAAAGGCCTGGCATCTGTAAAGATGTCAGGCCTTTTATGTTTGGTCAATGGCGGGAGCGACCGGGCTCGAACCGGCGACCTCCTGCGTGACAGGCAGGCGTTCTGACCAAACTGAACTACGCCCCCGCTTGTATTTTCGAGGTGGTGGGCGAAACAGGGCTCGAACCTGTGACTTCAACCTTGTAAGGGTTGCACTCTCCCAGCTGAGTTATTCGCCCCCTCAAAAACAAGACGGAATTTAACAGAACCCGGGGGGTCTGTCAAGCAAAAAAACACTTCATTCCTCTTTTTTTTTCACCAGGACAATTTCAAGCACTTCTGACATCTCTTCTACGAGGATGATCTCCAGCTGTTTCTTGATGGAGCCGGGAATCTCCTTGATGTCCTTTTCGTTCTCCCGGGAGATCACCACCCGGGTAACACCGCTGGCATGGGCGGCCAGAAGCTTCTCCTTGAGCCCGCCAACGGGCAGAACCCTGCCCCGGAGGGTGATCTCGCCGGTCATGGCGGTTTTGCGGTGAACCGGCCGGCCTGTCAGAGACGAGACCACGGCAGTACACATGGAAATACCCGCCGACGGTCCGTCCTTGGGAATGGCTCCTTCGGGGACATGGATATGGATGTCCAGGTCCTTGTAGAAATCTTCCCGGATATCCAGCTCACCGCTGCGGGCCCTGACATAACTCACCGCAGCCCTGGCCGACTCCTGCATCACATCCCCGAGCTTGCCGGTCACAGAGACATTGCCCTTGCCCGGCATGGTCACCGTCTCAATGGTGAGCAGCTGCCCCCCCGCCTGGGTCCAGGCAAGACCGGTGACCAGACCGACCCTGTCCTTTTTCTCGAGCATGCTGTTTCGAAACGGGGGCTCGCCCAGGTGTTTTTTCACAGATGTGGCCGATATGGTGGTCTTTTTCCGGTCTCCTGTCTGGACAATCTTCCTGGCCACCTTCCTCAGCACCGAAGAGATCTCCCGTTCGAGATTCCTTACCCCCGCCTCCCTGGTATACTCCCGGACAAGAGAAACGATCCCGTTTTTTGAAAAGGAGACCTCTCCTGCTTCAAACCCGTTCTCCTTAAGCTGTTTGGGGATCAGAAACTCCCTGGCGATCTGCTGTTTTTCATACTCGGTATACCCTGAGATGCGGATCACCTCCATGCGGTCCTGGAGGGGAGCCGGAATATCGTGCAGGGTGTTGGCCGTGGTTATAAAGAGGGTGTCGGAAAGATCATAATCCAGATCCAGGTAGTGGTCGCTGAAACTTGCATTCTGTTCAGGATCAAGCACCTCCAGCATGGCAGACGAAGGATCTCCCCTGAAATCCGTGCTCATCTTGTCCACCTCGTCAAGGCAGAGGACCGGGTTGCTGTAACCGGCTTTTTTCAGGGTCTGGATGATCTTTCCCGGCATGGCGCCGATATAGGTTCTCCGGTGCCCCCTGATTTCGGCTTCATCCCTGACGCCCCCCAGGGAGATCCTGGCAAATTCACGTCCCGTGGCCCTGGCAACGGATCTGGCCAGGGAGGTCTTTCCAACCCCCGGAGGTCCCACAAGGCACAGGATCGGCCCTTTTATCTTTTGAACCATCACCTGGACGGCAAGGTATTCGAGGATACGCTGCTTTGGCTTTTCAAGGCCGTAGTGGTCCCTGTCAAGGATCGCCTGGGCCCCTTCAAGGTCCATGGTGACCCTGGATTTGCGAAACCACGGCAGGCTGATGATCCACTCGATGTAGTTGCGC
Organism: Desulfobacteraceae bacterium; assembly: GCA_046496975.1. Taxonomy (GTDB): domain Bacteria; phylum Desulfobacterota; class Desulfobacteria; order Desulfobacterales; family Desulfobacteraceae; genus DATFJZ01. Next base: position 9,074 of record JAWOGI010000240.1, read on the forward strand.
ACCACGGTGGCTTCCGAAGACATGGGCGCCATCTGTTTGAGCTTTTCAAACTCCCTTCGCACGGCCGCCGCGGCATCCTTTGGCAGCCGTTTCCGCTTGATCTTCCGCTCCAGCTCCTGGAGCTCACCAGGAGGTTTTCCTTCCTCTCCCATCTCTTTTTTGATGGCCTGCATCTGCTCGTTGAGATAGTGTTTTTTCTGGAGCTTTTCGATCTGTTTTTTGACCCTGCCCTTGATCTTCTGGGACATGGCAAAGATTTCCGTCTCCTCCTGGATGAGCTTTAACAGAAGAAAATACCGCTCCTCCAGCTTGACGGCATCCAGCAGCTGCTGCTTGTCGGCAATTTTAAAGGACATGTGGGCGATAATGGTATCGGCAAGCTTTCCAGGGTCGTCAACGATATTTAAAAGCGACTGACGTTTCTTCTTGTTCACAGAACCGGAAAGCTCGGCATACTCGTTGAACGCCTCGAGCACGGTTCGGACGGCAGCCTCATTTTCCGACGTTTCCATGGGAACATCTGCCAGGGGGGCAAACTCCACCGTCACAAAGGTATCCCCGTCGATGAGGCGGAGAATCTTGCCCCTTGAAACGCCCTGGACAATCACCTTGACCGTACCATCGGGAAGCCGAAGAAGCTGTGTAATTTTTGCTTCGGTGCCGGTCTGGTAGATATCAGTGGCCTTGGGCTTGAGGGTCTCGGGATTGTTCTGGGTGACCAGGAACACCCGCTTGTCCTGCTCCATGGCCCGGGAGAGCGCCTTGATGGAGCGGTCCCTTCCCACAAAGACAGGTGTTGACATGTGGGGAAAGAGAACAATATCCCTCAGGGGAACCAGGGGAAGTTCTTTTTTTTCAGTGTCTGTGCCATCCGGGTTAAACAATTTTGATATACTGATCATTGACAGCTGCTCTCTTGTAAAAAGCCCGGCTCAGGGGCCAGGCTCTGGTTCTCCGCCGCATAACGGCATTCCTCCTAGGCCTGCTTCTGGGACTGTTCAAACAGGAGGATCGGTTTTTCCTGTTTTGACACAACCTCTTCGCCAACAACGCACTCCCTGACATCTTTAATGGAAGGAAGCTCGTACATGATCTCCAGCATGGTCTCCTCCACAATGGCCCGAAGCCCCCTGGCCCCGGCCTTGCGGTTAACGCCCTCCTTTGCCATGGCGGCAAGGGCCTCTTCGGTGAACCTCAGGTTGATGCCCTCAAACTCGAACAGACGCTGGTACTGCTTGACAAGGGCATTTTTCGGCTCTGTCAGAATCTTGATCAGCGACTCCTCATTGAGTTCACCAAGGGAGGCAATCACCGGCAGCCGTCCAAGGAATTCGGGAATAAGGCCGAACTGGATCAAATCTTCGGGCTTGAGTTTTTCAAGGAGCTCACCGACCTTTTTCTCCTTTTTGCTCTTGAGCTCTGCGCCAAACCCCATGGAGGTGTTGGTGATACGTCTCTCCACCACCTTTTCAAGGCCGGTAAAGGTCCCGCCGCAGATAAACAGGATATTCGAGGTATCCACCTTGACAAAATCCTGCTGGGGGTGCTTTCTGCCCCCCTTGGGCGGAATGCTGGCCGTGGTGCCCTCGATGATCTTCAGCAGAGCCTGCTGGACCCCTTCACCGGAAACATCCCTTGTAATGGAAGGGTTGTCCCCCCTCTGGGAGATCTTGTCGATCTCATCAATATAGATAATTCCCCTCTGGGCCTTTTCAATGTCATAATCGGCATTCTGGACCAGGGCGAGAACGATATTTTCCACATCCTCGCCAACATACCCCGCCTCGGTGAGGGTGGTTGCATCGGCCAGGGTAAAGGGAACATCCAGAAACCGCGCCAGGGTCTGGGCGAGCAGGGTCTTGCCGCATCCCGTGGGACCGATGAGCAGCACATTGCTCTTCTGTATCTCCACGTCGTCTTTTTGCAGGTCACCGTCAAGGCGCTTGTAGTGGTTGTACACGGCAACGGAGAGGATCTTTTTTGCCCTCTCCTGCTCCACCACATAGGTGTCCAGGACATCCTTGATCTCCCTTGGGGTGAGCACCTTCTTGCTCTCCTGACCCGATTCTATCTTCTCTTTCTCTTCATCCTCGATGATCTCTTCACAGAGGCCGACACACTCGTTGCAGATGTAGACACTGGGTCCTGCAATGAGTTTTTTTACCTCTTTCTGATTTTTACCGCAAAATGAACAGAAAAACTGGTCGCTCTCTTCATCTTTTTTGGACATATCACTTCTCCTTTGAAGGCTCTTGTTCTTCCAGCTCCCTTCGATCTGAAACCACATGGTCGACAATGCCGTATTCCTTGGCTTCAGCCCCTGACATGAAAAAGTCACGGTCCGTGTCTTTTGAGATCTTTTCAAGGTCCTGCCCCGAATGGTGGGCCAGGATCTGGTTCAAAGAGTCCTTCATTCTAAGTATCTCTGTGGCCTGGATTTTTATGTCCGAGGCCTGTCCCTGGGCACCGCCCAGGGGCTGGTGAATCATGATTCTTGAATTGGGCAGGGAATACCGTTTTCCCGACGCGCCTGCGGTGAGCAGCAGAGCTCCCATGCTTGCCGCCTGGCCTACGCACACCGTTACAATATCCGGTTTGACGTACTGCATGGTGTCGTATATTGCCATACCGGCCGTTACCACGCCACCGGGGGAATTGATGTAAAAATTGATATCCTTTTCAGGATCTTCAGATTCCAGGAACAAAAGCTGGGCCACAACCAGGTTGGCAATCTCCTCATTGACAGCAGAGCCAAGAAAAATAATTCTATCCTTTAAAAGCCGGGAATAAATATCATAGGCACGCTCTCCCCTGTTGCTCTGTTCAACTACCATGGGAACTAAAGGCAAGGTTTTCTCCTTTTTTTTTATGTGATCTCATCTTGTCTGCCAGCTGCTTTTCAATGCAGGGATCTTTGACCATTCCCGCCTGAACCACCCGTTAAGCGGGCGGTCCAAGCCGTGCAAACGGTCATACCAACAGGGCCTGACCCTGATCGCAAAGCGCAGACCCGGGATCTTTGGTTTTTCAGTTACTCATTCTGACTTTCAGCAGCGGCCTCGGCACCTTCATCGGCTTCGGTTTCAGGCGCCACCTCCACAACACTGCTGTTGTCAATTATAACCTTTACAGCCTTTTTTTCAAGCTGTATGTGTTTATAATAGTTCAACTGCTTCTCATCCATCTTGAAAAAGTTCTTGATGGCATCCACTGTGGCGTTCATGCCCTGGGCCATCTCTTCAAAACTCGAGTCGAGCTCTTCATCGGTGAGATCCAGATTCTCCTGCTCAATTATTTTTCCCATGAGCAGATGCCTTTTTGCCTGCTTTTCCGCCACATCCCGGTACTGAACCCTCATGACGTCCTTGTTCATGCCGACTTCCTCAAGGGAGGTGTTGTTCTGGGCATAGGCCTGCTCCGCTTCGGAAATGATTCCTTCCAGCTCGGCATCGATCATGGCTTCCGGGACCTCAAACTGATATTTTTCCAGCAGAGCGGTAAACACCTGCTCGCTGAGCTCCTGGTGAATTCTCTGTTCATACCCCTTGGTCAGGTTGTCACGGACCTCATCCTTGACCTGCTCGAGGGTTTCGTACTGACCAAGCCCCTCCACCAGGGAATCGTCAGCAGGGGGAAGCACCTCCTCCTGGATCTCCTTTAAAAGAACCTTGTAGACAATGGTTTTTCCGGCCAGATTCTCGTCCTGCTCATCATCCCCATGGGTCACCTCGATCTCCAGCTCTTTTTCAGGAATCACACCGACGAGTTTTTCCGAAAACGCGCTGGGCATGGTATTCCCGTTAATGGCCATGACGTAGTTTTCCACCTTGGGGGTGGGATCAAAAGGAGCTCCGTTGAGAAACCCTTCATAATCAATGAGAACAAAATCATCGTTGGCCACCGGCCGCTCTTCTGTCACGGTCTCTTTTTTTGCCATGGTCTTCCGGAGCATCTGGATCTGGCCGTCGATATCATCCTCGGAAACCTCATACCGGGTTTTTTTAAGATCCAGTCCCTTGAAATCGACATCTTCGATCTCAGGCTTGACATCGATCTCGATATCAAAAACATAGGCCTTTTCAGGGTCCAGCTCAGGGGGATCCACCTTGGGGCTGCCCACGACATTGAACTGATGCTCTTCTAACACCTCCTGGAAAGAGTCCTGAACAAAACGGGGGACAATATCGGCATGGACATCCTTTGCAAACTTTGCCTCGAGAATCTTGCGGGGAGCCTTGCCCTTTCGAAACCCCTTGATGCTGGCCGTGTTTTTCAGCTCTTTGTAAGCCTTGTCCAGTTCCTTTTTAACGTCCTTCTCTGGAATTTCGATGTGGAGAATCTTTTTTACCGTACTTTTATCTTCAATGGTTACCTGCATTCTTTCCCTTCCTTAAATTGATAAAAAAAAAGCTTTTGAGAGCAGATTCCCCGAATCTGCAAACCGCCAAGCCTCCTTTAATAATCCGCTATTTGTCATTTAACAACTGCTTTCCATCACGTCTCTTTTATTCAATAAAAAAAGCAGGTAATTAAAATTAACATGCTCTGGATCAGTATTTCCGGTTCCGGACTGTCTCCCGGGCTCCGACCCTGAAAGGAAAAACCAGACGGCCCCCTTTCCCTTGCACCGGCTGCCAAAACTCAAAATACTGGCTCTGAATAAAGTATAATAAGGTAATCTTTATAAGGGCAGGTGTCAAGAAAATTGAAAAAAGATTTTATTTCAGCACCTTGCACGAACAAAAAAGACTTGCCAAACGCAAAAAAGGGTGGTAAAAGAGCTTTGATTTTTCGGGGCGTAGCGCAGCCTGGTAGCGCGCCTGCTTTGGGAGCAGGATGTCGGAGGTTCGAATCCTCTCGCCCCGACCAAGCAAATTCAAGGGGTTACAGATTTTTCTGTGACCCCTTTTTTTGTTTGCCGGAACGGCTTTTATATGAAAATCGTGTAATCCCGGCAGCCAAGTCTTTACGACCTTAATGCCATAATATAAAAATTCACTTGCCCCTTGGCCTGGACGATTGTATAATGATACCGATCTGATACTAAGGAGAGGAGGTCTCCATGGCAATACAGGGAATTAACAGCGCCGCTTCAGCCATAAAGGCGTTTGGTACAAAAATGGCTTCAACGGCGGACAACGTGGCAAACGCCCAATCCCGGAACTTTAAAAAAACCCGGGTGGTGATGTCGGAAACAGACACAGGCCAAGGTGTGAAGGCCGATGTCAGCAGGGTAAAAACACCGGGGACAATGGATTCCTCGGGAAACGAGAGATCCAACGTAAACACAGCCGAAGAACTCGTCTCCATGATCCCGACGGAACAGGGCTTAAAGGCCAATGTCAAGGCCGTTCAGACTATGGATGAGACCACCGGCGCCATCATCGATACCATGGGATAACACCGTTCAGGCTTGTAAAACCACAACCCGGACCCTGTTGTACCAATCGTGGTCCAGGCGGACCTGGAACTTCTTATTGATAACCGGACCTGTAACACGGGCATCCCCGCGGCTCAGTCTGCCGGGCCCCAGCCGCAGAACCCTCCTTCCCCGCCGGGGAATCTGGGCAGGGGAGGTGAAATCCGTTATAATTTCCAGAACACCTGCAGTAACAACAAGCTCCTGGAGTTTTTTGTAAAAATACTCGGTATCTGAAAATACGATTTTTTCCATTTAATCTCTTCGAATCCTGATATTTACAATCCTGCCGCTCTTGTCAAGAAAAGCCGTGCCCTCTGCAAGGATTTTCCCTGAAGAGGAGTTAACAATCTTTATCTTCTCTTCAAAAACCATATCCCCCCTGCTTCTCCTCTTTTTTGGCAGGGCAGTGTCTGGCTTTTCGTCAGACTGTTCCGTAACAGCCCGGCCGCTCTGACCCTCAGCGTGGGACATCCTGGCCTTGTTCCGGTCTGAAACAAGCTTCCCAACGCCGCTGTAATCGCCGTCCTCTTTATTGTCACACCCTGCAACAGCAAAAACAGCAAACAAGACCAGCGCACAGACACCCCCTCGGTCTATTTTTAAAACCTGCATTGCAGCACCCATCCTTTTTGACATTGGCCCTCCTGGCAGCAACAAAAAGTCAAGCCTCTTCAACGGTAAAACGCCGGTTAAGCCTCATGGTGCTGAAAAGCCCGAAAACGTCTTTCACCACATTAATGACCTTCAGACTCCGGCCTGCCTGGTTCAGGGTGTTGTGGGCGGCAATGATAACACCGATCCCCACAGAATCAACCATTTCAACACCGGCAAGGTCAATCACCACTTCTCCCTCATAGGTGTTGATTGCCGTGAGGAGTTCATTCTTGAAATCCTCTGCCATGGAAGCCACCACATCCTTTCCGGGCCGTACAATAGTTACATCCCCTTTCCTGACAATTTCACTCATAAGATTCTCCTGATTAAAACAACTGTTGGATCACGCTCCAAACATCAACTTTCTATTTTTTACCAAACCCTTTCCAGACAGACAAGTTTTTTTTATCATACTTGATGATCCAGCCACTTCAGTATAACCTCTGCAACGGCAAAAGACGGAAAACTCAGCATTGGAATTCCCGGTTTGTATTTTTTTCTTGAAAAAACCCATCTCCTGGTGTATAAAAATAGATTCCCGGCTGCCCAGGTTATCCATGCATGGATATTCTGACCGGTCGCCGCGTAACAGAAGGTCATGAACCTCGTCAGGTCCGGAAGGAAGCAGCGATAAGTGATATCATCTGTGTCGTGGATCGATCCCGGTTATGCAGTATCCTGATAGCCATCGGGCAGCCGGGTCCTCCATTTTTTATACTCCCCGCCTTTTTTTATATCTTGACATCATACCAAACAGTCTTATTTTTTTCTGCAAATTGATCACACGGCCTTTTATCAGAGGCAGTGGCAAGCAATGTGCTCAACCAAGTCAAAACACTATTTTCGGTTTGCGCTTTTTTAAAAACAGTGTTCAATCCCGCTGCAGGCTTTAATCGTTATTTTGACGCTGTTTTGTTAACAATCCGGCTTTCCGGGACAGTTGCCTGCTCTGGTTTTTCAGGCCGCTGTCACAACAGGTGTTTTACAGACAAAGAAATCAGGAGATAAAGAGTGACTGACAAAGATAAAAAAACGGACACCATGGAATCTCAACATTCAAATCCTGAGAACCTCGACAGGAATCAGGAAGAGACGTCAGAAAATAGCCCTGAAACCGAAACAGGTGAAGGGAGTCAGGTAAATGGCGAAACAACGGAACAGAAAGACGACGGCTCAATAAAAGGGTTTTTTAAAAAAAACAGCAAAAAAACCGAATCAAAGATAAAAGCCCTTGAAGACGAGGTTACCGCTGGAAAGGAGCGTGTATTACGGCTTTCCGCCGACTTTGACAACTACAAGAAGCGCTCGTCCAAGGAGATGGCCGATTTTAAAAAATTTGCCAATGAATCTCTTATCAAGAAGCTTTTACCGGTGGTGGACAACCTCGAACGGGCCATTGAGTCAGGCAAAGACGAAGAGGCAGGCGACAGTGTCACCGAAGGTGTCAAGATGACACTCAAAGAACTCCTCAAACTCTTTGAGACCTTCAACGTAAAACCGGTGGAAGCCAAGGGAAAACCCTTTGACCCAGCCTTCCACCAGGCTGTAACCCAGGAAGTTTCCAGCGAACACCCCGAAAATACCGTTCTAACGGAACTTCAAAAGGGGTATCTTCTCCATGACCGATTGATCAGACCGTCCATGGTGATTGTCTCAAAGGCAGCCGAAAAAAAGAGCTGCAACGAGAATGAAAACAGCAACTCATCAGACCAAAACGATAAAAACTAAACATATAGTTAAACTTAGGAGGATAGAATCATGGGAAAAACAATAGGAATTGATCTTGGAACGACCAACTCATGCGTGGCTGTTGTGGAGACAGGCGGCGAAGCAAAGGTCATCACCAACCCGGAAGGCGGGAGAACCACCCCATCCGTTGTTGCCATCACCGAAGGCAGCGATCGCCTGGTCGGCCAGACGGCAAAGCGACAGGCCATCACAAATCCGGAAAACACCGTGTTTGGCGTGAAGAGACTTATCGGACGAAAATTCAGTTCACCCCAGGTACAGAGCGATATCAAGGTACTTCCCTTTAAAATTGAGGAGGCCTCCAACGGAGACACCCGGATCAACCTCAGGGGAAAACAGCACAGCCCTGCTGAGATTTCTTCTTTTATACTCTCAAACATCAAAAAAACAGCCGAAGAGTACCTGGGAGAAGAGGTCACAGAGGCAGTCATCACTGTGCCGGCATATTTCAACGACTCCCAGCGACAGGCCACCAAGGATGCCGGAAAGATTGCAGGCCTTGAAGTCAAGCGGATCATCAACGAGCCCACCGCCGCAGCCCTTGCCTATGGCCTGGACAAGAAAGGGGACGAAAAAATAGCCGTTTTCGACCTTGGCGGAGGAACCTTCGACGTTTCCGTGCTCGAAATCGGTGACGGGGTTTTTGAGGTAAAATCCACCAACGGCGACACCCACCTTGGCGGCGAAGACTTTGACTTAAGAATCATCGACTATATCGCCGAAGAGTTTAAGCGGGAGCAGGGCATTGACATCAGAAACGACAAAATGGCCCTCCAGCGCCTGAAAGAAGGGGCTGAAAAGGCAAAGATGGAACTGTCCAGCGCCGTGTCAACGGATGTCAACCTGCCGTTTATCACGGCAGATGCCAGCGGCCCGAAACATCTCGATGTCAAGCTCACCAGGGCAAAACTTGAATCCCTTGTGGCCGATCTCCTTGACAACCTTGAAAAACCCTGCAGAACAGCCCTCAAGGATGCCGGCCTCGCATCAGGGGATATCCAGGAGGTGGTTCTTGTGGGCGGCATGACCCGTATGCCCGCTGTCCAGGAGAGGGTTGCCAAGATCTTCGGCAAAAAACCCCACAAAGGGGTAAACCCCGACGAAGTTGTGGCCATGGGCGCAGCCATCCAGGCCGGCGTGCTCCAGGGAGATGTCAATGATGTGCTTCTTTTGGATGTCACCCCCCTCTCCCTTGGTATCGAAACCCTGGGCGGAGTGATGACAAAGCTCATCGAAAAGAACACCACCATCCCGACAAAGAAGAGCCAGGTGTTCTCAACGGCGGCTGACAACCAGCCGGCGGTTTCCATCCACGTGCTCCAGGGAGAACGGGAGATGGCATCGGGCAACAAGACCCTGGGCCAGTTTGAGCTTGCCGACATTCCACCGGCACCACGGGGAACCCCCCAGATCGAAGTCTCCTTTGACATCGATGCCAACGGTATTGTCTCGGTTTCTGCCAAGGACAAGGCAACGGGCAAAGAACAGTCCATCCGCATCACCGCTGCCAGCGGCCTTTCCGAAGAAGAGATCGATAAAATGGTCAAGGACGCGGAAATGCACGCCGAAGAGGACAAGAAGAGAAAAGAGCTGGTGGATGCAAGGAACTCTGCCGAGTCCCTCATTGACCAGACGGAAAAGACCCTGAAAGAACACGGGGACAAGGTCGACGACGAGACCAAAAAGAACATTGAATCGGCAGTGGAGGCCCTCAAGCAGGTCAAAGACGGCGAGGACAAGGATGCCATCACCAAGAAGAGCGAAGAGCTGACCCAGGTTTCCCACAAACTGGCAGAGGCGATGTACCAGCAGGCCGCGGGAGACGGAACCCAGGCCGGCGGCCAGGAGGCCGGTGCAAATTCCGGTGCGGCAAACCAGGATGATGATGTGGTGGATGCCGATTTTGAAGAAGTCAACAGCGACAAGAAGTAGAAAATAGTAAACTTGTCTTGAAATCTGATCCTGCTGTGTCTATAGTGCACAGCAGGATTTTTTTTATATGAAAGCTATCAGCCTTCAGTAATCAGTATTCAGCCTCCAAATAGATACTTGCTGCTTACTGATGGCTTTCATGCTTTGTTGTGAGCACGCTGCTCATGATCGGGGCCAAACGGGCTCACGTGGCCAACGGGGTCAGGCCTGACCCCGTTTTCGAGACATCAGAAATAAAAACTTGATCATCGAGTTATATGGTTATTTCTGGTCAGGGGTAATTATTCACGTCACTTCGGGGAGAAGGCTCTGCCTGCCAGGCACAACCGGCCCCTGGTTTTAGGAAAAGATCAAATGGTTATCACAGAGATTCTAGCGAGGAACAGCAGGAGATACAAAGAGGAGATTGCCCTGATAGAGCGCAGCCCCGGGGAAAACCTCAGAAAAGAGATCACCTGGGAGCAGTTCTACCGGGAGGCCAACGGCCTGGCCAATGCCCTGGCAAGCAACGGGGTTCAGAAAAACGACAGGGTGGTCCAGCTGATGACCAACTGCATCCAATGGCTGCCCATCTATTTTGGCATTCTCAGCACCGGGGCCTGGGCTGTCCCCTTGAATTTCCGGTTTGAATCCGACAAGATAAAACTCTGCACCGATGTATCCGAGGCCAGTGTGATGATATTTGGCGAGGAGTTCATTGACAGACTGGCAACCATTCAGCCCCTCCTGGAAGCAACGGTAAAAATCTGGATCTTTACAGGCCCGGCGGAGAAATGCCCGGATTACGCCGTCACCTACCAGGCCTTTGTAAAATCCCACAGAGACGATGCCCCCCCGGAGGTCCCCCTTGCCATCGAGGACGAGGCGGCCCTCTATTTCACCTCGGGTACCACCGGAACCCCCAAGGCGGTCCTGCTGACCCACCGGAACCTTGAGCATGCCTGCTATGTGGAAAACCGCCACCACAACCAAACCCACGAGGACACCTTCCTCTGCATCCCTCCCCTGTACCATACCGGAGCGAAAATGCACTGGATGGGCAGCTTTGCCGTGGGAGGCAGGGCAGTGATCCTCAAGGGGGTAAACCCCCAGTGGATCTTTGAGGCCATATCCGAAGAAAACGCCACCATCGTCTGGCTTCTGGTGCCCTGGGCCCATGACATCCTCACTGCCATTGAAAACGGGAAAATAGACCTTTCCCAATACCGCCTGGACCAGTGGCGCCTCATGCACATCGGTGCCCAGCCTGTCCCCCCAAGCTTGATCAAAGAGTGGAAAGAATATTTCCCCGGCCACGATTATGACACCAACTACGGGCTGACGGAAACCACAGGTCCCGGCTGTGTTCACCTGGGCATTGAAAACACCCACCGGGTGGGCGCCATCGGCGTTCCCGGCTTTGACTGGGAGTGCTGCGTGGTCGACGGCAAGGGAACCCCCCTTCCCAGGGGAGAAACCGGGGAACTGATTGTCAAGGGGCCGGGGGTTATGAAAGAGTACTATAAAAACCCCGAAGAGACCCGAAAGACCTTGAAAAACGGATGGTTCCACACCGGTGATGTGGCAAGGTACGACAGGTCGGGGTTTATCTGGCTTGTGGACAGGAAAAAGGATGTGATCATCTGCGGCGGAGAGAACATCTTTCCCGTGGAGATCGAGCATTTTTTCATGAAAAACAAAAAGATAAAGGACATAGCCGTCATCGGCATCCCCGATGACCGCCTGGGAGAGATCCCGGCGGGCATCATCTCTGTGAAAAAGGGGAAACAGCTGACCAAGGCGGACATTGTCACCTTTGGAAAAGAGCTGCCCCGGTACAAGCGGCTGCGGAAAATAATCTTTGATGATGTGCCGAGAAACCCCACGGGAAAAATCGAAAAACCCAAACTGAGAAGGCTCTACGCCCAGGACAAGCGAAAAAACATCAACAAGCTGCTCAGGTAACAGTGACAAGGAATCCCCACCATGAAAAAAAACATCTTTACCCGTTTCACCACAACAGCGGCCCTCTTTTTCTGGATCTTTCTGATGCCGGGGGCGGTTTTTGCCGACACCCCCCTGCAAAAAACAGAAAAGATCGTCCAGGAACTCGAGGCCAGGTACTCAGGAGCGGATTTTTCCGCCAAATTCCACCAGAGATCGATCCTTGCGGCCATCGATGTCACGGACAAGGCTTCCGGCAGGGCTTTCTTCAGCCATCCCGGCAAGATGAGATGGGAGTACCGGCAGCCTCAAACCAACCAGATCATCACCAACGGCACCACCCTGTGGATTTACCGGCCGGGGGAAAACCAGGTGGTCAAGGGAAAGGCACTGGAATTTTTCAAGGCCGGGGCAGGTGGTGCCTTCCTTTCAGACATCCAGCTTGTCAAAAAAAACTACACCATAGACCTTGAAAAAGAGGAAGAGAACTTTTTTCAGCTGATTCTGACCCCCAAAGAGAAGCGGATCGAAATCTCGTCCATCACCATCGAGGTTGAAAAAGAGAGTTATGAGATAAAAACGGTGACCACAAAAAACAGTTACGGGGACACCACAGAGCTTCGCTTCAGCAACATCCGGTTCACCCCCCTGGACGCATCGCTGTTTGAGTTCACCGTCCCCCCGGAGGCAGACCTTCTTTTCATGGACAACAACGATCAAGAGGCTTTGACCGGTCAATAGCCAAAATACAGGGACACTTTACTTATTTTTTTAAAACCGGCATGGCCGGAGCATGGTACCGCTACCGGCAACAACTAAGATTGAAAGTCCGATTCAGAGGCAGCCGGTTCGGGATTTTGCCCGTAGCGGTTTTGAGCGGTAGCTGTGAGCATGGATGCTCTAAACAGCTGCCGCTCACCTCGGAGCAGCCCATGGAGGGGCTGCGTGACTCGAAGAGGAGCCTTGGCTCCATGAGCGGAGGATAAAACCCGGATCGGCTACCGGAGCAACACGACTTTCAGATAAAAACAACATGCAGGAGGAGGAGGATTTTTTTCTTCCTGCCATTTCTGACCCATTCTGAGGATGGAGACAATGAAAGAGAAGATCAGACAACTTGTCAAAAAAAAGAACGCCATCATCCTGGCCCACAACTACCAACCCGCCGAAATACAGGAAATTGCCGACCTTTGCGGCGACTCCCTGGAGCTGAGCATCAAGGCCGCTGACACCGATGCCGATATCATCGTCTTCTGCGGCGTTCAATTCATGGCGGAAACAGCATCCATTCTCTCACCGGAAAAGCAGGTGCTTCTTCCCGTGCCGGACGCCGGATGCCCCATGGCGGACATGGTCACCCCGGAGGCCCTCAAAGCAGAGAAAAATCGGCTGGGCAACCCGCCGGTGGTCACCTATGTCAACTCCACAGCTGCGGTAAAGGCCCTGTCACACATCTGCTGCACCTCGGCCAATGTGATTGACGTTGTGAACAGTCTTGACACCGGGGAAATTCTCATGACCCCGGACCGGAACCTGGCCCGTTACGCAGCGGCCCACACCGACAAAAAGATCCACCTCTGGGACGGCTGCTGCCCCTACCACGACACCCTCTCTCCGGAAGAAGTGCTCAAGGCCAAGGAAGAACACCCCGACGCCCTGTTCATGGCCCATCCCGAATGCCCCCCTGCGGTGCTGGCCATGGCAGATGCCGTGAAAAGCACCTCGGGCATGATCCAGTTTGCCGGGGAATCTACGAGGAGCTCCTTTATTGTCGGCACCGAGACGGGTCTGCTCTACCCCCTGTCAAAACGCCATCCGGACAAAAAATTTTACCCGGCATCGGAGAGGATGTTCTGTCATGACATGAAAAAAATCAAGCCGGCGGATATTCTCGCAAGCCTTGAAAACAGTTCAGGAGAGGTGAAGGTGCCCGAAGCCATCAGAAAGGATGCGCTGAAGGCCGTGCAGCGCATGATCGACCTCAAGTCCTAAAAGACCAACGGCCGGCGTTCAGGCCGGCCGTTGGGTTGCGATGGAAATCACTCCATGGCGTTGAGCACTTCATCGGGAATGTCGGCATTGGAATAGAAGTTCTGGATATCATCGCAATCGTCCAGGGCCTCCATGAACCGGCACATCTGCTCGGCTTCCTTGCCTTCCACCTTTGTCTGGGTCTGGGGAATCATGGTGATCTCCGCAAAATCCCAGGCGATGGATGCGTTTTCAAGGGCTTCCTTTACCGCCTCAAAATCATCGGGCTCGGTGATCACCTCAAAGGTATCCCCTTCGTCCTTGACATCCTCTGCCCCTGCCTCCAGGGCGATCTCCATGAGAGTATCCTCTTCGGTGTCCCCCTTGGGCACGGCAATAAACCCCTTTTTATCAAACATCCACGACACACAGCCGTCGGTGCCGATATTGCCGCCGGCCTTGCTGAAGATGTACCGGACATCGGCAACGGTCCTGTTTTTATTGTCCGTAAGGCACTCCACCAGAACGGCAACCCCGCCGGGGCCGTATCCTTCGTAGGTCATCTCTTCATAATCCACACCCTCCAGCTCGCCGGTGCCTTTTTTAATGCCCCTTTCAAGATTCTCCTTGGGCATGTTCTGGGCCTTTGCCGCGGCAACGGCGGTTCTCAGCCGGGGGTTTGCATCCGGGTCCCCTCCTCCCATCCTGGCGGCAATGGTGATCTCCTTGATCAGCTTGGTAAAGATCTTGCCTCGCTTGGCATCGGCAGCACCTTTTTTGTGCTTTATGGATGACCATTTATTATGACCTGACATAGCGTACTCCTCCTTATTTTTTTTCTAATCCAATAATGTATATCTCTTTGCTCGATTTTCTGCAACTCTCCGGCTTAAATATTCTATGCCGGGAAAAATGCGATTTCACGCTGCTCTCAAAAACCTTGAAATCACCTCCCTGGAAAATCTTGCAGACAAAGCTGCCCCCCGGTACAAGCACGCGACAGCCGGTTTCCAGGGCTGCCTGGCACAATTCAAAGGAGCGGGCCGCATCAATATCCTTCCTGCCGGTGGTGGCAGGGGCCATATCACTGAGCACGGCATTGTAGCCGGAGCCCACCGCTGCTGCCAGCTGGTCATCCATGTGAAAAATATCCCCGACAAAAGCGTCGGTACTCTCGGGAAGTTTGGCCTCGACTGGTTTCAGGTCAATGCCGGCGGCCCTGCCCTGTTTTCCGACAATTTCACCGGCATAGATCAGCCACGAGCCCGGAGCACAGCCAAGATCAAGGACCTTGTCCCCTTTTTTCATGACCTGGAATTTTTTCTGCATCTCCATGAGCTTGTACACGGACCGGGCCGGGTAATTATCCGCCTTTGCCCGGGCTGTGAGATGGTCCGCCCACTGGTTCTTTTTTCCCTGTTTTCCGCTTTTTTTCTTCATCAACCCATCCATTTGGTAACGGCCGAGCCCCCGGCCAGGGGCACAACCTCTCATCCATATTTTTTTATATGAAAGCCGTCAGCCGTCAGCCATCAGTACTCAGCTAACAGCTAACAGCTTTCATGCTTTGTTGTGTCCGCAAGGACATGGGGGGCTTCCATTGCCCGTCTACTGACAGCGCCCCG
>JAWOGI010000264.1:0-6039 GCA_046496975.1 Desulfobacteraceae bacterium
AGTATTCAGTAAATCCCTGCTGCTTACTTGCGGCTGATGGCTTTCATGATTTGTTGTGATCACGATGCTCAGGGGGGGGGATATAGTGTCCTGGTACACAGACGGATGACTGCCCCAGTGTCATTTGTTGAATGGAGAATAGAGTGATTTTTTTGTTAAAAAAAAGTCAGTGCGCTTGATGTGGCGCTGGATTTATTATACAGTGGGAATGGACGTGAACCAGGGCATACCTTTTAACCCATAAGGAGATAATTCATGGCGATCTATCTTGTGCAGCATGGAAAAAGCCTGCCAAAAACCGAGGACTCTGAGAAGGGGCTCTCTTCTTCGGGAAAAGAGGAGACCCTGAGAATTGCACAGGTGGCAGAGGGGTACGCTGTTCCTGTCTCCCGGATAAAACAGAGCGGAAAAAAAAGGGCATGGCAGACAGCCGGCATCTTTGCCGATCACCTAAAGCCGGTCCACGGATTGGAAGAGGCCGGCGGCATCATGCCCATGGATGATCCAGCGGCCTTTGCAGCAACCATGGACCCCCTTGACAACACAATGGTTGTGGGACACCTTCCCTTCATGGAAAGGCTTGTCTCTTTGCTTGTCACAGGATCTACCGGGAAAAAAATCTTTAAATTCCAGAATTCCGGCATTGTCTGCCTGGACAGGGAAGATGGACAGTGGTTTCTCAAATGGACCCTGATGCCGGAAATCGGATAACCTATTGTCAGGATATAAGAAAATGAGTCAAAACAGAAGAACCGAAATCAGGAACGTCGGAGGAAAAAATTCCAGTGTGGAATTCAAACCTGACAATGCCGGCGTTACCTATCAGTTTAAGCTCAGGGATTTTTCAACCCATGGCATGGGATTCCTTGTCAATGAAGAATCCAAAGTTCTGGAGCTGATCAGTGTTGGCGATGAGATGGAGATGAAGTATTATCCCGGCGGCGGGACATCTAATCCCCTCCTTCTTAAAACTCGAATTAACCATATTTCACAGCCTGAGAAGGAGAAACACCAGAATCACTATATCATCGGTCTTCACCTTCTCGATTAACAACCGATGACAGCGTTTCACCTGAAAACTGCATTCGCCGGTTTGAATATTTTACTATTCTTTTTTTTATAACGATCATGAGCAGAGTGCTCACAACAAACCATGAAAGCCGTCAGTAAGCAGCAGGTATCTATTGGAAGCTGATTACTGATTACTGACGGCTGACGGCTGATGGCTTTAAGGTTTTTCCCGGTTGCGGATCATGCCAGTTTTTTGCCGGCTCCGGGGCCGGGCGAGACGCCGAATATGGCATCTATCTTGATGATGAATACCCCTTTGCAGGTGTGTCCCTTCTCCTTGATCCAGGCAGCGGTCTGGTCAAACCGCTGCCCCGAGGTCTCGATGGAGACGGTGCCCTTGATCTGGTACCCCTCTTTTCCTTCCCAGAAGGTGACGGCCACATTGGGATTGGCTTTTACGTTTTCCAGGGTTTTGTTAAAGTATTGATTTGATATGAGCAGGGTTTCATTGTCGATTACCTTTTTGGCCCCCACGGGAACACTGTTGGGAATGCCCTCCTTTGTTGCCGTGGCAAGTGAAGCAATGGGAACCTGTTCAAATAAATTTCGGATTCTTTCGGTCATTTCAGCCATTTTTTTTCTCCTTGTGTTTCGGTTATAGTCTTTGGACTTAGGCCGTCGGCAATAATAAAATTCAAAAGCCCGTGCACTGTATCGCAGGTCACGACAACCCGCGTAGACTGTGTAAAGAAAGGCGGGCCGGAAGGTTACATGGTTATTTTTACTGCCCGGCAGCGCCTTTGCCGTTCCAGGGTATTCTTAGATACCGGAGCGGTGGGTGTCAAGAAAAAATTGGAAAACAAGAGGAGGCAAAATCGAGGATGTCCGCCATGGTGTTTTCCGGGGCCTGGGTCATGCCCCCCTTTGACCGGTTTGACCTGCTGCCCGAGATTCTGCCGGCTTCTTGACCCTGGAGAAATCACCTTTGGCCGGCGTTGGACGGTAACCCGGCCGGCGCCCTATTCCGGGCCGGCGCCCTATTCGGTCCAGGAGAAGAAAAAAGAGGCGGTGGACAGGCAGACAAGGGTGATAATGGTCAGGAAGGTGATCTCCGGTATCACATCACCAAGATGCGCCCCGTCATTGATAATTTTCCTCAGGGCCTTGAGCATGTGGGTCAAAGGAAAGAGACGGGAAAAATCCTGCACCCACTGGGCAGCCCCTTCCAGGGAGAACCACACTTCAGAGAGAAACATCATGGGCCAGGAGATGAAGTTGATCATGCCGCTGGCAAACTCTTCGCTGGTGCCCCTGCAGGCTAGGACAAGGCCCATGGAGACCAGGGAGATGCTGCCGGCAAGGAACACCACGGCTGCGTCCACAAGGGAGCCTGCCGTGTGAAAGGAGAAAACAGCGTCGCACCCCGCCCATACCACGGCCACGGTGAAAAGCAGGAGGAAAACCCGGGACATCATCTGGGCGGTGAGGTATTCAAAGGCCGTGACAGGAGTTGCCTTGAGGCGTTTCAGCACCCCGTTTTTCCGGTACCGCACCATGACATACCCCACTCCGTAAAGGGAGGAAAACATCATGTTCATTCCCAGGATGCCGGGAAAGAGCCAGTCGATGTAGCGGATCTGGGTTGTGTGGATCTTCTCCTTGACCAGCCATTTTTCGCTGTTCTCAAAGGGAAGGGAGGCCTCCCTGAATATTTTTTCCGCAATAAATCCCTTGGGAGAGGAGTCGTTGATCCAGTATTGCCAGGGGTTTCTGCTGTTTTTGATCAGGATGTCGATCTTATGGTGGCCAAGCTTGTCCATGCCCTGGTCCAGGGAGGCAAAGGGGATGAAGGCGATGTATCTGGACGTCTTGAATTGTTCGGGCAGTTTCAGGGTCTCCATCGAAACCTGTTCCCCGTCCAGGGGGAACACCCCGACCTTGAATTCTGTTCTGGTGTCATTGCTGAACATCAGGCCAAAGCCCGCCACAATGAGAAAAGGAAAGAGAAAATTCCATCCAAAGGCCGCTTTATCCCTGAAAAATTCCTGGTTCCTTGAGACAAAGACCGCCCACATTCGTTTAAAACTTATCATCTGACCTCGTCCATGAAGGCTTGATCCCGGGGGGCCGTTGAGAATGGCCGGTTCCGGGATCAGGCCCGTAAATATTTTCCTGTGAGGTTGAGAAAAACCGTTTCCAGGTTGCAGGGGTCCTGATCCCTGGTGCAGTGCTGTTCAATGAGCTGTGCCGGAGATCCCCGTGCGATGATTTTCCCGCTGTCCATCACGGCAATATCGTCACACAGCGACTGGGCCTCTTCCATGTAGTGGGTGGTGAGAACAATGGTTTTTCCCTGCTGCCGGGCCCCCCTGATAATCTGCCACATGTGCTGCCGTGCCTGGGGATCAAGCCCTGTGGAGGGTTCGTCGAGAAAGAGAAGATCCGGGTCGTTGAGCAGGGCAAGCCCCAAAAGGAGCCGCTGTTTCTGACCGCCGGATATCTTGTTGTTCAGCTGCTTTTTGATGCTGCCAAGCTGGCAGAGATCGAGGATCTGATCCATGGCCAAAGGGTCTTTGTAAAACCTGGAGAAGGTCTTCAGGGTGTCCTGGACGGTGAGAAAGGCCAGGAGCTCTGTGTGCTGGAACTGGATGCCGATCTCTTCCCTGAAGGATCTGTTCCTGGGACTCCCCTTGAAGAGCACCGTGCCAGAGGTGGGGGGGATGATATCCTCCATGATCTCCACGGTGGTGGTTTTGCCGGCACCGTTCTGTCCCAGCAGGCCAAAGCAGATCCCCTGGGGAATGGCAAAGGAGATGTGGTCAACGGCGGTGATCGCTTTGTATTTTTTTACCAGCTCTTTGACTTCCAGAATCATCTATTTGCCGCCCAATATGAGTAAATCGGTTTTTTTTTGATACACCCGGCGGTTCCCCTTTTTATTCCGGAATTTCCTTGACGCCACCGGTCTATCACGGGTTATACTCTGTCTGGGTCTTGTTTTCAACAATAAAGATAAATCCAGTACTTCCGAATTATGACCAAGCCCGTACATCTTTCAGAGCGGGAAATATGAAGAAGGGAAAAGAACATATGTCAGAGGATATTTTGATAAAAGGCGGCACACTGCTCACCATGGAAGATCATGGGCCGGTCATGGACAACAGCTTTCTGCTGGTAAAAAACGGAATCATCGCAGAGATGGGACCGGATAGAGATTGTCCCGACCCGGAAGATGCCAGGGTAATTGATGCGGCAGGGGGGATTGTCATGCCGGGCCTTGTCAACTGCCACACCCATCTTCCCATGGCACTGTTCCGGGGGCTGGCCGATGATCTTCCCCTGGACCAGTGGCTTAACAACCATATATTTCCTGCAGAGGCGGAAAAGATCAACCCCGATTCGGTAAAAAAATGGGCCCGCCATGCCTGTCTGGAACTGCTCAATTCCGGCACCACCACCTGCTGTGACGGCTATTTTTACGAAGACCAGGCAGCAGAGGCGGCCCTGGAGTCGGGGATCAGGGCCGTGGCAGGCCAGGGGGTCATCGATTTTCCCGCCCCCGGGGTGCCTGATCCTGAAAAAAATGTGGCTTACGCCGCAGCCTTTGCCGAAAAGTGGCAGAATCGCTGTTCCCGCATCCACCCGTCGATTTTTTGCCACTCCCCGTACACCTGTTCTGAAACCACCCTGGTCCAGGCAAAAAACGCGGCCAGGGAACTTGGCATCCTCTTTCAGATTCACCTGGCAGAGACAAAAAACGAGCAGCAGATGATACCCCGGCACTACCGCCATCTCTCCCCTGCGGCCTACCTGGACCGTCTCGGGCTCCTCGATGAAAACACCCTGCTGAGCCACGGGGTGTGGATCGACGAGAAGGACGTGGCGTTGATAGAGCAGAGGGGGGCGGCCATTGTGCATTGCGCCAAGAGCAACATGAAGCTTGCCTCGGGCATCGCCCCGATGCCTTCGATCATGAAGCGCTCCATCCCTGCCGGGCTTGGGACGGACAGCTGCGCCAGCAACAACAGCCTCGACCTTTTTTCGGAGATGGACACGGTGGCCAAGCTTCACAAGTGCGCCGGGTCTGATCCCACCGTTATGAAGGCCCGGGATGTGGTAAAGATGGCAACCATTGGCGGGGCAAGGGCCCTGGGACTTGACCGGAGCATCGGCTCCCTGGAACGGGGCAAAAAAGCCGACATCATCGTCATCAACACGGACCAGCCCCACCTGGTTCCCCTGTACAACCCCTTTTCCACCGTGGTGTACGGGGTAAAAGGCTCCGATGTCACCCATGTCATGGTGGACGGAGACCTCCTTGTCAACCGGTCCGGGTTTACCCTGGAATCCAGGCTCATTGACAATTGAATATCACAGGCTATTGTGAGAGTCTTATTGTGCGGATTGCTGGATAATCGGCAATTCCAGGAATTGAATATGAATTATCCCTGTGAACCTCCAAATCCACCTGCTAACCCAAAAAATATTCCGAAAATGACGATCTGAACAATCCAACCGATAAGACAAACTCCAACGGCTCGCCAAGTACTCTTATAGTCAAGCGCCTGCCTCACGGCAATGACCATCGCTACTAACATCCAGATGCCGCAAATGAAACTAAGGATACTTCCCAGCATGGGGATGATCCCCAAAACACGGAGCACCCCCGGAGAACTGGAGAATCCAATGGTGCGAAGCAACTCCCCATAGTCTGCTTTTGTTTGTGGTTCAGATAGCAACCTGGTTCCAATATAGTATGTTAGAAACGCCCAGACAAACCATCCCACCAAGGCGACTATGGTTCCGAGAACAAGCCCCTTTATCCCCGTCGTGCCGATAGTTGCGATTCCTGCAGCAACACTGGAAAGAACAACAACGCCCATGGCTTGCCCCATGGCACCTTTGTCCGCCTCGACCTCTTCATAGAGGGTTACATCCAGTTTTGCTGCTCGTATCATCCGATCTGTTATTGATGCCATGTTTGTCTCCCTGTTAAAATCACCTTTGAAAAAAAATATCATTCACCAG
>JAWOGI010000287.1:0-19964 GCA_046496975.1 Desulfobacteraceae bacterium
AAAAAAAAAGATGAGATCCTGACACCATGCTCTACCATTTACTGTACCCGTTACATACCCAGTTCTCCTTTTTCAATATATTCCGGTATATTACCTTCAGGGCCATATACGGGGGGCTGACGGCCTTTCTCATCTGTTTTATCCTGGGGCCCTGGGTGATCAAGATGCTGTCAAAGATGCAGATCGGTCAGTTCATACAGGATGACGGGCCTGAAACCCACCTTGGCAAGGAGGGAACTCCCACCATGGGAGGGGTTCTGATCCTCTTTTCCATCCTGGTTTCAACCCTGCTGTGGACCCGGCTTACCAACCACTATGTTTTGATTGTCATGGCAAGCCTGGCCCTTTTTGGGGGCATAGGATTTCTCGATGACTATATCACCCAGGTGAAAAAGATCAACAAGGGGCTGACGGCCAGGGGAAAGTTTGTCCTCCAGCTCCTGGCAGGTCTGGTTGTGAGCTGGATGATCTACAACTGTCCCGATTTCAGCAGTGAGCTGACCATTCCCTTTTTAAAGGAGGTCTCCCCTGATCTGGGGCTCTGGTATCTGCCCTTTGCAACCTTTGTCATTGTGGGGACCTCCAATGCCGTCAACCTCACCGACGGCCTTGACGGCCTTGCCATCGGTCCAATCATCATTGCCGGGGTAGCCTACATGTTTTTTGCCTATGTGGCGGGCCATGCCTATATTGCCGATTACCTCCAGGTCAGGCACATCTCTTCCTGCGGAGAGATCGCCATTGTCTGTTCCATCCTTGCAGGAGCAGGTCTGGGCTTTCTCTGGTTTAATGCCCATCCTGCCCAGGTGTTCATGGGGGACACCGGTTCCATTCCCCTGGGGGCGATTCTCGGCACCATTGCCGTCATCACCAAGAATGAGATTCTTTTGCTGGTGGTTGGCGGGCTCTTTGTCATTGAGGCCCTTTCCGTGATCATCCAGGTGGGGTATTTCAAGATGACAAAGGGAAAAAGGGTCTTTCGCATGGCACCGCTGCACCACCATTTTGAACTCAAGGGGTGGCCGGAAACCAAGGTGATCGTCAGGTTCTGGATCATTGCCATCACCCTTGCTTTGATATCCCTGAGCACCCTGAAGATAAGGTGAATTTTTTATGAACAGTGACAGTGAAAAAACAACGGTGGTGGCAGGGGCCGGGAAATCCGGCATTTCCATTGCCAGGTTTTTAAACTCCCTGGGGTACCGTGTCATTGTCACCGACAGTGATCCGGGCAAACAGGAAGCAGGGAAGGGTCTTGAAAAAGAGGGCATTGCATCGGAGATCGGGTTCCACCGGCATGAAACCTTTGAAACTGCCGACAGAATAGTGACAAGCCCGGGGATTCCCCTGGACATGGCGTACTTTACCAGGGCACGGGCAAAGGGAGTTCCCGTGACAGGAGAGCTGGACCTCTTTGCCGGGCATATCCAGACCCCTGTCATCGCCGTGAGCGGCACCAACGGAAAAACCACGGTGACCACTATGATCAGCCGGATGCTAAAAGCATCAGGCCTTGAGGTGTTTACCTGCGGCAATATCGGCAGGCCCATGGTCGACTATTTTCTGGAAAACCGCCGGGCCGATGTGGTGGTTGCCGAGGTGAGCAGCTTTCAGCTGGACACGGCTTGCCATTTCAAGCCCGATGTGGCCGTGCTTCTCAATATCACCGAGGATCATCTTGACCGGTACCCGGATTTCACAGCCTATGGAGATTCAAAATGGAGCCTGTTCAAAAACCAGACCGAACATCAGACGGCCATCCTCAACTGCAACCTGGCCCTGGATCCAAGGATAGGGTCCCTGAGGTCGGCCTTGCGGTTTTTTAACCTTCCCTTTCCCGGGAAGCAGAAATGTATAATGGATAATGGGGAATTGGCATTTGAAAAAAGCGGTGCTGTGGTGGAACCCGGCAGGATTCTTATCACCGGCGCCGGGGCTGTGGACATATCCGGCACCATGCTGGTTGGGAGGCACAACAGAGAGAACCTCGCCGCTGCCGCCCTTGCCGCCCTGGCTGCCGGGGCGAGTTTAAAGGGCATCCAGGAATGTGTCGACGCTTTTACAGGCCTTGCCCACCGGACACAATATGTCGGCACCATCAACGGCACGGCCTGTTACAACGATTCCAAGGCAACAAATTGTGATGCCGTGGTCAGGGCTGTTGAATCCTTTGCCGGCAATATTGTTCTGATCATGGGGGGGAAGGAGAAGAACAGCGACTTCTCCTGTCTGGCAGATATTGTCAAAACCAGGGTGAAAACCATCATCGCCCTGGGCGAGGCAAAAAAGAAGATCAAAAAGGCCCTGGGCCGGTTTGCAAGGGTTTCCTTTGCCGGTTCCATGGCAGAGGCCGTTGAACTGGCCGCTGCCCGTGCTGAAAAAGGGGATATTATCCTCCTCTCACCGGGGTGTGCCAGCTTTGATATGTACCAGAGCTATGCCCACAGGGGCGAGGCTTTTGCAAAACAGGTAAAAAAGAGATGGATAATGGGGAATTGATAACAGCAGCTAACGATAATCATCAATTATCCACTCTCAATTCTTCATTGGAAAAGGCTGGGATGACAGAGACAAAGGAAAAAATCTATCCGTTCTTCAGCGAGCCGCTGATACTGTTTCCCGTTCTGGTGCTGGCCGGCATGGGCATTGTCATGGTTTACAGCGCAAGTTCGGCAACGGCCATGGAGCAGTTCAACAACCCCCTGCATTACATGCAGCGGCAGTCGCTCTTCTGTCTGTTAAGCCTCGGAGCCATGTTTGTCACCTCGTGTTTTCCCTACAGGTTTTTCAAAGCCTTTGTCTACCTCATGCTGACCGTGGGGTTGCTGCTGCTCTGTGCCGTACTGGTCCCCTCCCTGGGGCTCAAAGCCGGCGGGGCAACCCGGTGGCTTGCCATTGGTTCGTTTTCCTTTCAGCCGTCGGAGTTTGTCAAGTTTGCCTTGATCATCTACCTTGCCTACTCCATGGCCAAAAAACAGGAGATGATCAAAGATTTTTCCGTGGGGTTCATGCCCCATGTGGTTGTACTGGCGGTTTTTGCCCTGCTGATCATGCTCCAGCCCGATTTTGGGACGGTTCTGATTCTGGGGCTTATCACCTGGGGCATGATGTTCATTGCCGGGGTTCCCATTGTTCATCTGATGCTGCCCCTGCCCTGTCTGGCGCCCATTGCCTATTTTTTTGTGTACAAGGTGAACTACCGCATGGAGCGGATCTTTGCCTTTCTCGATCCCTGGGCGGATCCAATGGATACTGGATACCAGATCACCCACTCCCTCAAGGCCTTTGGCTCCGGGGGGATCTTCGGCAAGGGCATCGGCCTTGGCATGCAGAAACTCCACTACCTGCCCGAGGCCCATACGGATTTCATCTTCTCCGTCATCGGAGAGGAGCTTGGACTTGCCGGGGTGGTGCTGACCCTTGGTCTCTTTTCCGCGGTGATTGTCCGGGGGGCCAGGATCGCAAGGGAGACAAAAAACATTTTCGGCTGCCTGGTGGCAGCCGGCCTGACCATGAGCCTGGGCATCCAGGTGCTGATCAATATCGGGGTGACCCTGGGCGCTTTGCCCACAAAGGGACTGACCCTTCCCTTTTTAAGTTACGGCGGGACCTCGCTTTTGGTCAACATGGCCTGCATGGGGATTTTAATGAACATAGGAGCAGCCAAAAAAAATGGATAAACGACCACTTGCCGTACTCATTGCCGGAGGGAAAACAGGGGGCCACCTCTTTCCCGGTATTGCCATTGCCAGGGCTTTACAGCGAAGAGAGGTAAACACCAGGATTCTATTTGTCGGCACAGGGGAAGCGTTTGAGGTTGCCGCCCTTGAACGGGAAGGGTTTTGCCATGAAGCCATCGCCTCTTACGGCATCAAGGGGAAACGGCTTGTGGAAAAGCTTGCCTCCCTGGCCCAGGTTCCCCTTTCCGTTGCACAGGCGGCAAAGATCATCGGGCGGTTTTCCCCGGACATGGTCATCGGCGTGGGCGGCTACTCCTCGGGTCCTGTTGTGCTGGCCGCCCGGCTGTTAAACAGAAAAACGGCAATCCACGAGCAGAATACCATCCCGGGAATCACCAACAGGATACTTTCGCGGTTTGTTCACACGGTTTTCACCTCGTTTCAAAACACCAGGGGGCTTGCTGGGGGCAAAAGGGTGGTTTGTACGGGCAACCCCATCCGAAAAAGAGCAGATGCCGCCGGGCCCGGGGCAGTTCCAGAGGCTTTACCGGAAGCTTCAAAGGAGGGCAGAGACTTTTTCACCCTCCTTGTCACCGGCGGAAGCCAGGGCGCATCAAGCATCAACAAAGCAGTTGTCACGGCTGTGCAACAGATGGCCAGGTCTGACAAAGAGTTGTTCGTCATCCACCAGACAGGAGAGCGCGATGAAAAAACGGTGCACCGGGCTTACCAGGCCATGGGAATAAAGGCCGTGGTCAAGGAATTTTTCCATGACATGCCGGCACAGCAGGCCCGGGCGGATCTTATCATCTGCCGGGCCGGTGCGGGGACCCTGGCCGAAATCACGGCCCTTGGAAAACCGTCTATTCTGGTGCCCTATCCCCATGCCGCCGATGACCACCAGAGATTCAATGCGGTAGCACTGGCAGACCACGGGGCTGCTGTGATGATCCTGGACCGGGACCTTTCAGGAAATTCCATGGCCGAGGCGATTTTTTCCCTGAAAAACAATCCCCAACGGCTTGCTTTGATGGCAGAGGCCGCACAACGATCGGCCAAACCCGGGGCAGACGAGACAATCGCAGAAATAATCATGGCCATGGCCGGTTTCAATGGAGAATTGAGAGTGGATAATTGATAATTAACGCCATCCGCTATTATCAATTCCCCATTATCCATTAAAAAAGAGGAACTGAATGTATCAAAAGACGTATCACATCCATTTTGTGGGTATCGGAGGCATCGGCATGAGCGGTATTGCCCAGGTGCTGATGAATCTCGGGTATAAGGTTTCCGGGTCTGATCTTGCTGCGGGTCCAATTACAGAACGGCTGGAGGAAGCCGGAGCAACGATCTACAGGGGGCATGCCGGCCACCAGGTGGAACATGCAGATGTTGTGGTGATCTCCACGGCCATTCCACAGCACAACCCCGAGGTGGTCCAGGCAAAAAAGAGGGGGGTTCCCATCATCCAGCGGGCCGAGATGCTGGCCGAGCTGATGCGGTTCAAATACTCCATAGCCGTCTCCGGCGCCCATGGTAAGACTTCAACAACAGCCATGGTATCGGAAATCATGAACAGGGCGGGCCTTGATCCCACCATTGTTGTGGGCGGGCTGCTAAAGGCCCTTGACACCAACGCCCTCCACGGAAAAGGGGAGTTTATCGTGGTCGAGGCAGACGAGAGTGACGGCTCATTTCTCAAGTATGCCCCTGCCATTGCAGCGGTTACCAACATCGACCTGGAACACCTGGACTATTATGACGGCATCGACGATATCAAGGATAAATTTGTCACCTTTATTAATTCCGTTCCCTTTTACGGCCTTGCCGTGTTGTGTCTGGACAACGAGCACATCCAGGACATTCTGCCCAGGGTCAAAACCAGGTACATCACCTTTGGCGAGACGGCCCAGGCCGATCTCCAGGCCAGGCAGATCTCGTTTAAGGACACCAGGGGACGGTTTCAAATGGTGTACCACAGCCAGGAGCTGGGGGAGATCACCCTGAACCTTGCCGGCCGCCACAATATCTCCAATGCCCTTGCCGCCGCCGCCGTTGCCCTGGAGCTGGATATCCCCTTTGCCACCATCAAATCCGCCCTGGAGCAGATTGACGGTGTGAAACGGCGGCTGGAGATCAAGGGGGACAAGGGGGGGGTGCTTGTGGTTGATGACTACGGCCACCACCCAACAGAGATCAAAACCACCCTGAACGCTGTCCGGGAGAGCTGGCCGGACCGCCGTTTGGTTGTGGTGTTCCAGCCCCATAGGTTTACAAGGACAGAGGCCCTGTTTGATGATTTTACAAGATCGTTCTATCGGTCAGATATTTTGATTGTTCTGCCCATTTATGCTGCCAGTGAAGAACCCATTGACGGGGTAAATGGCGAAATCCTCTGTCAGGGCATCGAGGACCACGGCCACAAGAATGTTCTGTTTGCAAAAGATTTTTCCCACTGCCTGTCGCTGCTGGACGAGACCGCAGTCGGGGGAGATATGGTGCTGACCCTGGGGGCAGGGGATGTCTACACCCTGGGCGAGGAGTACCTAATCCGATAGGAGATTATGGTGTCAACCGATGTGGAAACAAGAAAAAGCTGTGCCGCAATTTTTCAGGCCGGCAGGCAGCGGTTCAATTTAAAAGCAGACGAGCCCATGCACCGGCACACCTCTTTTCGCGTTGGGGGAAATGCAGATCTCTATGCCGAGCCGGAAAATTTGGAAAGATTCAAGGAGCTGCTGCAGCTGGTGGCAGAAAAGGGTCTGCCCCTGACCATCATCGGAGGCGGAACAAATCTGCTGGTCATGGACAGCGGCATAAGGGGTGTGGTTCTCTCCCTAGCCGGAATAGAAGAGAAGATCGACCTGGTACCGGCAGGGAAAGATCAGGTGCGTTTGACCGCCCCGGCCGGCATGGCCCTTTCCAGGGCCGCAAGGACAGCTGTGAACCAGGGGCTTGAAGGATTTGAAGTGGCAGCGGGGATTCCCGGCAGTGTGGGAGGGGCCGTTGCCATGAATGCCGGCACCAGCAGCGGTGCAGTGTCAGACATCCTGGAATCCGTCCAGGTGGTCGGGCCAAACAGCACTGTTCAACAGGTGGAGAGGGGGGAGATCGCCTTTGCCCACAGAACGGCCCGGTTTCCCCGGGAAAAAAGAGATGGCCATGGCCCCATTATTGTCTCTGCTTCTTTTGTGTTGGAAAAGGGGGAGAGGGAATCGATCCAGAGCCGGTGGAAAACGCTGATAGACCAACGTCGGAAAACCCAGCCCTGTTTTCGGCCCACGGCCGGCTGTTTTTTTAAAAATCCTCCAGGGGAGAGAACCGCAGGTCAGCTCATTGACCAGGCAGGACTGAAAGGAACACGGATCAACGATGCCATGGTGTCAGAGCGGCACGCCAATTTTATCCTCAACATGGGAGAGGCAATGGCAGAGGATATTCTGCAGCTTAAAAAAACAATCGAGGAAAAGGTGTTTGCCCTTTTTTCCATAAAACTTGAGACAGAGGTGAAAATTGTCAGCTGAAAAGAGAATCAGGCCCAACAGGATGAAATCACAAGGGAGAGAGGGTGTAGATGATCGTTCCCGCATGCTCTGCCTTGATTTTATGCAGAGCATTGACCTTGGTATTAAACTGATTTTCACCATTGTTTTTGTCTCCCTTGTTACTCTGTTTTACCTTTTTGTCCATGATCTTGCCACCCAGTCGGCCTATTTTAAAATTGAAAAAATATCCTTGACCGGTGAAGAGATCCTTGACCGGTCGGAGATTTTGAAACGGGCCGGGGTTTCCCTGAAGGACAATCTGCTTGACGTGAATCTTTCCAGGATGAAAAAACGATTGATATCCCACCCCTGGATAAGGGATGTCTCCCTGGAAAGAAAGATCCCCGATGAACTGGTCCTCAGGGTAAGGGAGGAAAGGGCCCTGGGTGTGGTACGCATCGGCAACTGCGGTGATGTTTTGATCAACTCCCGGGGAAAGCCCTTTAAAGAGTATGTGTCACAACAGGACAACCCGGACCACAGTCTGCCCGTGATAACAGGGCTTGAACTCTCTGAAAGAAACGGACGGTATTGGTTTTCTGAACAGTGTTTACAACCGGTGCTCGCTCTTTTGTCCCTTGGCATGAAAGAAAAAATTCTGCGCGTCCATGTGGATGAACAGACCGGGGTTGCCATGGAAACAACCGGAACAAATGGGCATTTGACGGTGAACCTGGGGTTTGGCCGCTACCGGGAGAAATTGAAAAAAAAAGAGCAGATTTTCGATTATGTCCGTGGGAATATTTTTGATAAAAAGGTGTGTTCCATAGATCTGTTTAATCTGGAGAGTGCAATGGTTTCATTTGAAGAACCCGATTCTAAGAGCCGTAAAGGAGGTGTTTGAGTTGCAGGAACAGGGGAAAATCATTGTTGGCCTGGATATTGGAACAACCAAAATCTGTGCTGTGGTGGGAGAGCTGGCCAATGGAGAGGTGCACGTCATCGGGGTTGGTTCCCACCCCTCCGATGGGCTTCGAAAAGGAGCCGTCGTCAATATCGAATCCACTGTGGCTTCGATAACAGGGGCGGTAAAGCAGGCGGAAAAGATGGCCGGCTGCGATATCTCATCGGTGTTTGTGGGAATAGCCGGCGGTCACATAAAGGGGTTTAACAGCCACGGCATCACCGCCATCAAGGGCAGGGAGATCACCGAGCAGGATGTGGAACGGGTTGTGGAGGCGGCCAGTGCCGTTGCCATTCCCATGGACAGGGAGACCCTCCACGTGATTCCCCAGGAGTTTATCGTGGATGACCAGGAGGCAATCCAGAATCCCGTGGGCATGACAGGGATTCGGCTGGAAACCAAGATTCACATTGTAACAGGAGCTGTCTCTTCGGCGAGGAATATTGTGAAATGCTGCAATAAAGCCGGGCTGGACGTGTGCGACATTGTCCTGGAATCCCTGGCATCCGGCGAGGCGGTTCTGACCAGGGAGGAGAAGGAGCTGGGGTGCGCCCTGGCCGACATGGGTGGCGGCACCACGGATCTTGCCATTTTCAAGGGCAAGAACATCAAGCATATCTTTGAACTCACCCTGGGGGGAAACAATTTAACCAATGATATTTCCATCGGCCTGAGAACCCCATTGGCTGAAGCGGAAATTATAAAAAAGAGGCATGGGACCTGTCTTCCGGAAAACATCAAAAACGGGGAGGTGATCGAAGTCCCCGGGGTGGGCGGCAGGGGACCAAGATCCCTTCCCAGGGATATCCTTTCGGAAATCCTTGAACCAAGGGTGGAGGAGATGTTTACCATTTTAAAGAATGAGATCTTCAGCAACGGACTTGAAAATGCCTTTCCCTCGGGGCTTGTTCTCACCGGAGGCAGCGCCCTTCTCGATGGGATCTCCGACATAGTGGAATCGGTGTTTTCCGTTCCAGTGCGGGTGGGGGGTCCCGAGAGCATCCGCGGGTTGAAAGATGTTGTCAAGAATCCGGAATATGCAACCGGTGTGGGCCTTGTGCTCTACGGGGCAAACAACCAGTCTAAAATTGAACTGGACGGTTCAGAAAGCGGTCTCTTTACAAGAATGATTGCCAGAATGAAGCAGTGGTTTCAAGACATTGTCTGATTTCCGGGAGCGGATTTGGCCGAAGTTCTGGCCAAGCCCGTTCTCTGCAGCGGTGAGGGGTAGGAACAGAGGTGCCTGTTTGGGTAATTGCTCTCCCTGGAATTTTTTGGGGGGCGCAGACCATGAAAGCGAGGAAAGGGATAAAAAATTGATCCCTGAAAAGGTTTTATTAATCATAACTAAAAAGGATGAGGTGCATTGATGGGTTTTTCTTATGTGGAAAACGAAAAATCGGCTAGAATCAAGGTAATAGGCGTTGGCGGTGCGGGTGGCAATGCCGTGAACAACATGATTGATTCCAATCTCCAGGGTGTCAAATTTATTGTTGCCAATACCGATGCCCAGGCCCTGGAAATATCCCGGTCAGAGCAGAAGATTCAGCTGGGGGCCAACCTTACCGAAGGCCTTGGCGCAGGGGCCAATCCCGATGTGGGAAGGGAAGCAGCCCTGGAAAACCTTGAAGATATCCGGTCGGCGTTAACGGACAGCCACATGGTATTTATCACGGCAGGTTTTGGCGGCGGCACCGGTACAGGCGCCGCTCCGGTGATTGCCGAGGTGTGCAAGGAGCTGGGCATCCTCACCGTTGCCGTGGTGTCAAAACCGTTTTCCTTTGAAGGCAAGAAAAGGGCCATGCAGGCCCAGGACGGCATCGAAAGGCTCCGGGATATTACGGACACGGTGATCACCATCCCCAATGACAGGCTCAGGGGGATTGCATCCAAGGGTGCCAAGATGATAGACATGTTTGTCAAGGCCGATGAAATTCTCCACCATTCTGTAAAGGGAATCACGGATCTTATCATGGTTCCGGGACTGGTAAACCTGGATTTTGCCGATGTGCGTACAACCATGTCCCAGGCAGGCATGGCCTTGATGGGGATCGGCATATCCAGCGGGGAAAACAGGGCCACCGAAGCCGCGGAAAGGGCCATCTCCCATCCCCTGCTGGAGGATATCTCCATTTCCGGGGCCAAGGCCGTCCTGCTCAATATCACCTGCAGCAGCGATCTTACCCTGGATGAAATGACAGAGGCCAGTGACCGTATCCACGACGAGGTGGGGGATGATGCGGAAATTATCTGGGGACAGGCCATTGACGAGTCCCTTGGTGAGGAAATGCGGGTAACGGTGATTGCCACGGGTATTGGTCAGGAGGAAGTGGCTGAAAAATCAAATTTGCGCCACCTTGAGACGTCAAAACAGCAAAAGGAGAAGCCCTCCCGGGCAGAAGCCTTTGCAAGGGGGCATCTGAGGGAACCCACCGAAGAGGAACTCCAGAACTGGAGCGACTCCGAGGAGCCCGTTCGACTGACCAACAAAAAAGCAGCCGGTGAAGACGGTAAAAACAGCTACAGGGGGATTGATTTTGACTGTGATGACCTGGAGATTCCCACGTTTTTAAGACGAAAAGCAGATTGAGAGATGGGGAGAAGAAAACAGGGGGCGCAGCATAAAGATCGGAGAACGGAAAAAGGTGCCATTGTCAAGAGAGCAAAAGGGCTGGTCCGTCTTGCCCTTGTCTACCCCAACCGATACCAGGCCGGCATGTCAAGCCTTGGCTTCCAGAGCCTCTACCGACGGATCAACGAACTGGAAGGTGTTGCCTGTGAACGTGTTTTTCTTCCTGACAAGCCACGGGAGAGAACCTGCCCTGCAAGCTGCGAAACAGGCCTGCCCCTCTCCCGGTTTGACATTGTGGCCTTTTCCGTTTCCTTTGAGAACGATTACCTGAACATCATTTTGTTGCTTGAGCGGGCAGGCATCCCCCTGCACGCATCCGCAAGGGGGGAGAAAGATCCCCTGGTAATTGCAGGGGGGGTGGCCTGCTTTATGAACCCCGAGCCCGTTGCCGTTTATATGGACTGCATCTTCCTTGGCGAAGCAGAGTTTCTCATCAAGGAATTTTTTGATCTCTATGAGTCGTGGACGAGAGAGGGGACTTCAAGGCAGGACTTCAAACAGAGATCGGCAAATGAGCTCAACGGGATCTATGTTCCTTCGTTGTACAGGCCGGAGTACACCGATGACGGGGTTTTTTCCGGTCTGATGGGCAAAATCGACGGTATTCCGGAAACCATCCCGGTGGTCCGGGTGGAAAACCTTTCCCGTATAAAAACAACCACCGCTGTGATGACTTCCCACACGGCGTTCAAGGACAGTTACCTCATTGAAACCGGCCGGGGGTGTCCCCACGGGTGCCGTTTCTGCAGTGCCGGGTATGTTTACCGTCCCCCCCGGTTCTACCCCTCGGATGTGATCCTCGATGCCATGGCAGAGGCGGAACTCCTCACCAACAGGGTAGGCCTCGTCAGTGCCGCCGTGTCAGACCATCCTGAAATTGATCTGATCTGTTCAAAGGGGCTTGAGAAAAACCTTAAAATTTCGTTCAGCTCGTTGCGGGTCGATGGCCTCACCGATGCCATGATAAAAAACCTGGTCAATGCAGGAACAAAAACGGCGACCATCGCTCCGGAAGCAGGGTCGGAAAAAATGCGGCGGGTAATTAACAAGAAAATCAGAGAGGCGGATATTTTATCGGGTGTTCAGCGCCTTGTCTCCCACGGGATCATCAATGTAAAACTCTACTTCATGATAGGCCTTCCCTTTGAGACCGATGATGATGTTGAGGCCATCGCTGCCATGACGGAAAAGATCAGAGACGCTTTTGTTGATGCCAGCAGGAAACAGAAAAAAATCGGCACCATGACCCTGAGCATCAACCCTTTTGTGCCCAAGCCGGGGACTCCTTTTCAGTGGACCTCGATGCTTCCCGTTCCAGTGTTGAAAAAACGGCTGAATATCATAAAAAACCGGCTGAAGAATTGTGCCAACCTGAAAATCAACGCTGAATCCAATCGGGTCTCCCGGATCAACGCCCTGCTTGCCAGGGGGGATCGCCGTATGTCAAAGGTTATGGAAACGGCTGCCCGATCCGGCTGGTCAACGGCTTTGAAACAGCACCGGGAATACTGCCAGGATCAGCTCTACTCTCCGCGTTCCACCACTGCACCTCTGCCCTGGGACTTCATCGACACAGGAGTGAACAAGGAGTTCCTGAAAGACGAACTGACAAGGGCAGAAGCCGTTAAGACCTCCGGGGACTGTCCCATGATCTCCTGTGAGCAATGCCGGATATGCCGGTGATTCAGTGGTCTCCCCGGTTTCTTCTCTTCCTGCCTTGAATGGCAGACGACCTCCGCCTGTCCTAAGAGATCTCAAATACATCCTAAATTTCGGTCAAACCATTGTTTCGAGGGCCAACGGGGTGAGGATTTAAATCGGTAATACCGATACACAAGCCTCGATCTCTTTGCCGCACATGAATGCCTGAAACACGGATATCACCTGTTGACCAAACCGGCCGGGTTTGATACTTTGGTAGTCTTGAGTTAACTTTGATACTCGGTTTTTGGAAGGGCGCAGGCAGGCGTTGATCTTTTCGGTCAGGCCGGTCTCTCCCCACCAGGCCGGGTGAAATATTACAGGTTCAGGAGAAGGACGATGACAGACAAGTTTGGGGAAAACGGGGCCGACAGTGGAGAAGAGATGAGTTTTGCTGACATGCTGGAGGCTTATGATTCCGAGGTCAGCCATGATATCCGGCAGGGTGACCGTATCGAGGGAGAGATCCTCTCCATTGGAAAAGACCAGGTGTACATTGGAACAGGTACCAAGAGCGACGGGGTGGTTGACAAGGCCGATCTTTTGGATGAAAACGGAGAGTTTTTGTACAGCCCGGGAGACAGGGTAAAGCTCTATGTGGTGTCCAAAAACGAGAGTGAAATTATTCTTTCAAAGGCCATGTCCGGGGCCGGCAC
The DNA here is from genome assembly GCA_046496975.1 of Desulfobacteraceae bacterium. Classification (GTDB taxonomy): domain Bacteria; phylum Desulfobacterota; class Desulfobacteria; order Desulfobacterales; family Desulfobacteraceae; genus DATFJZ01. The sequence goes on from JAWOGI010000287.1 coordinate 13,122, forward strand.
TATCACCATGCTCGAAGAGGCGTCTCACAATCGTACCCCGGTTGAAGGCAAGGTGTCAGAAATCATCAAGGGCGGTTTGAGCGTGGAGGTCATGGGACAGCGCTGTTTTTGCCCGGTGAGCCAGATTGACATCAAGTATGTTGAAGATCCCGGAGAGTACGTCGGTCACTCCTTTCATTTTTTCATTACGCGATTTGCCGAAAACGGCAGAAATATCGTTGTTTCCAGGCGTGATCTCCTCGAAGAAGAGCAGAAAGAGGCCAGGAAAAGTTTTTTTGACTCCGTTGCCCCGGGGGATGTGCTCCAGGGCCGTGTGACCAGACTCATGCCCTATGGCGCCTTTGTGGAGGTGGCCGCCGGTGTTGAGGGGATGGTTCACATCTCTGAACTGAGCTGGTCAAGGGTGGAAAAGAGCGAAGAGGTTGTGGCCGTCGGCGATGTTGTTGATGTCAAGCTGTTAGGGGTCCAGGATGGAGGGGAAAACAAAAATCCCAAGATTTCCCTCTCCATGAAGCAGGTCTCTTCTGACCCCTGGGAGAGGGCCGGTTCACTGGTGACCACCGGGGATCAGGTTACCGGCAAGGTGGTGCGCATCGCCCCTTTTGGAGCCTTTGTCGAGATCGCCCCGGGTCTTGACGGCCTTGTTCATCTCAGCGAGATGAGTTACACCCGAAGGGTGGTCAAGGCCGATGACGTGGTCTCCCAGGGGGAGATGGTCGAGGTGGTGGTAAAGGATGTGGATCTCGAAAAAAAGCGGATTTCCCTGAGCGTCCGGGATGCCCACGGCGATCCGTGGACAGGGGTTGTGGAAAAGTACCAGCCGGGAACCGTGGTCCAGGGTGTGGTGGAAAAAAAAGAGCAGTTCGGGATTTTTACACAGCTTGAACCGGGGGTGACAGGTCTGATCCCGTCGTCATCCATCAGCAAGGCCGCAGATTCCTCCGGTTTTGACAAGCTCAAACCCGGGGATCAGGTCACTGTCCTGGTGGTTGACGTCGACCCGGACAAGAGACGAATAAGCCTTGCCCCTCCCGAGTTAAAAGAGAGCGATGCCTGGAAGGCCTTTGTGCCCAAGGAAAAAAAGAGCACCGGCACCATGGGGGACATTTTCAAGGCGGCAATGGAAAAGAAAAAAAGGTAATACCAGTACGTTGGGGAATTTCAATTCTGACAGCAGGAGGGCTTGATGTGATCTGTTACTGCCGTATTGGTGTGATTTTTATTCTACTGTTTTCCTTCACCATTGTAAACGTAACCGGGGCTGACACAGAAATAAAAAAAGAAATTTCTGCAGGAAATATCGGTGTCAGAGACGGCAGCTCCCTTGAGATGCTGGAATCAGTTGTTGAGCTCCAGGAGAGGCTCAGCAGCAGGATTGCCGAAAAAAGAGCAAGGCTTTCTCTCTCCCGGTCGGAAACAAAAAAAAAGAACCTTGAAGCAGAAATTTCACAGCTCGACAGACAGCTTGATGAGATCAGCAGGGATTTTGAGCGTATCGCCACAGGCATTGACACGTCACTGTTCGGCGAAGAGAAGACAGAAGCCTTTGACTGGAAAGATGAAATACTTTCCCTGGTGAAACCCGGTATTATGGAGATCAAGCGGTTGACCCTGAATGCCAGAAAAAAGGCAAAGCTCAAAGAAGAGATTTCCCGGTATGAACAGCTCCTCTCTGTGGCGGAAACGGCCGTTGAAAACATCACCGGGCTTGCTTCAAAAACCAAAGATAAGGCCTTAAAAGAGAAGTTGACTCTGCTTTTGCCCGAGTGGAAGGGCGTCCAGGGGCAGCTGCAGAGCAATTACAAGATTACATCAATGCAGCTTGCAAAAATGGAACAGGGAGAGAAGTCCTTTGTTGAAACATCCCGGGAGACGGTAAAAAAATTTTTCCGGACAAGGGGGCTGTTTCTCTTTCTTGCGGTAGCGGCATGCCTGGCAGTGGGGTTTGTTTTAAGGCTGTTTTATCGTCTGCTGATGCAGGCCATGCCTGGGCGTTCAGCACAGTACAGACCTTTTTATATCCGGGCACTGGACCTGGGGTACAGGGTGTTGGCCCTGGTTTTGACCCTGTTCACCATCGTGTTTGTCTTTTACCTGGCCGAGGACTGGGTGCTGCTCAGTTTGACGATTCTTTTCATTCTCGGGGTTGTCTGGGCAGTCAAACACACCGTGCCAAAGATGTGGCACCAGGGGAGGCTGATGCTCAATATCGGTGCTGTCAGGGAAGGGGAGCGCATCCTTTTGCACGGTGTGCCCTGGCTTGTCAAGGAGATCCACCTCTTCTGCACTCTGGAAAACCCCTCCATGGGCATCACCCTGCGCCTGCCCATTGAAGAGCTCCTTGACAAGGTGTCCCGCCCGGTCAAACGTGATGAACCGTGGTTCCCCTGCCGGAAGAACGACTGGGTGATCCTGGCCGACAACACAAGGGGCAAGGTGACCCAGCTTTCCCACGAAATGGTTGAGCTTGTCCAGCGGGGGGGAGCCAGGAAAACCTACCAGACCGGGGATTTTCTTGCCAATTCTCCACTGAACCTCTCCAGGCAGTTCCGGATCAAGGTGTACTTTGGCATCGACTACGACCTTCAGAAAGAGTCAACCGGTTCCATATTAACACTTCTCTTTTCCTGTCTTGAAGAGCGGCTGGAAGAGGAGGGCTACAGGGAGAGTCTTCTTAATCTCAGGGTGGAGTTTGAGAGTGCCGGGGATTCTTCCCTGGGGCTTGTGGTGATTGCCGATTTCAAAGGAGAGATGGCGCCCCTGTATGAACGATTGAGAAGGGCCATTCAAAGATGGTGCGTTGATGCCTGCACGGAACATGGCTGGAACATTCCTTTCCCCCAGCTGACAGTTCATGCCCCCGGAAAGTTTCTTGAAAAACAGGCATAGGGGATCTGGAAGAAAATGGCCTAGGCAGATTGTGCCGAATTTTTATGTTTGGGGCTTGGTCATAACATCGGCCACTCGTTACATTTGGCGGGCCAACGGGGTCAGGCTTTTGTTATTGACGTTATCGGACAGAAAACCACAATCAAACCATAAAGCACACGATAATGTTAATAACGAAAGCCTGACCCCACCCCAAAAAAAAAAGCTGCCGTGGATACGGCAGCTTTTTTAAAAGGAGGAAAAAGATGAAAAATTAATTGTTTTATTAATTTTAAATATTATTAAAGCAATTGGCGTGCCATGGTTAAAATAAAAACCATTTAAAAATAAAAAATAGTTTGCAGACATCTTAAATCCCCTGTTGCCGGGGGGGTGCCTTTTTTACCGATGTTTCTGGTCAAATAGAACAAGAGCTGAATTCTGCCATTTTTTCTCATTTTCAACGAAACCGGTTTAAAAAAATGAACGTTCTCTGTTTTAAATTCATCATCAAAAATTGAAAGAGCTTGATATATGGGGGAAAACAGATTCTTTTCACTGGTTTAAAAATTTGTATTTTTTATAAGATTGCCCCACAACCGCCCCGGTCATGCAGGTGGCAATGGTTCCCGCCAGAATGGCATAAAAGCCCAGTGAGACGATTTCACTGCGCCTTCCAGGTGCCATGGTTCCCATGCACCCGATCATGATGCCAAGGCTGCCCGGATTGGCAAAACCGCACATGGCATAGATCATGATCTTTGACACCGCAATGGCTGCCGGTGCGCTGATGACCGAGGCCACGAGGATGTGTGCCAGGACGTTTGGAACCGTGTCTCTGAGAATCGCAGCATAGAGCACCATGACCGTACCGGCAATGGTGGCCATGCCCGAGGTCATGATGGTAAAGAGGGCGCTTGTGGAAATGGTTTCAAGGTAGGGCCGGATAAACAGAACAATTGCCAGCAGAACCTGCATGCAAAGAGCGGTAACAATGGTTATGGTCAAGACTCTTTTCTGCAGCTGATCACTGCTTTCCAATGGCGTTTTCGAGAAATTTTTCCATGAGATCATCAAACAACATGTCCCTGCGAAGAGAGTGGTATGCAATGATATCCCTGGCCTGCTCATCGGTCAAAATCAGTCCGTAGTGCTGAAACGCCGTTCTTTTTATGTTTTCCGGTGATTGTAACGCTATGTTGACTATTTTTTCCATTATTGCTTGGAACAACCCTTTTTTATGCTTTATTCATCCATGGGGATTGGTCATAACATGGGCCATTTGTCACAGTTGGCGGGCCAACGGGGTCAGGCCATGAAGTAGAACCCGAGGTTTTTGTCATAGGGAGGCGGATTGTAGAAATCAGCTTCGGCATAGTTGTCTTTGATGGTTCTGACAACGACCCGCCTTTCTATGGTGGATCTTTTCACATCATCCAGGGTAAAGCTGATATCAAGAAACGCATTTTCCCTTATACTGTGGGGTCTTGATATGGTAAATTTTACACTCTTTAACGAGAGCCTTTTGATCCAGATACGACCGGAACGCCTTGTCTTCAGATGGGTAAACGTTCCACTCAACGACACTTTTTTTTCAAAGCTTTCCTTTTTTTTATCCGGTTTGGCTCTGTTCTGTTCCTCCTGAACAAGGGGCTGGAGGTGGGTTGCCATTTCTGCATCGCCGTTCTTTACCGAGCCATTTTCTTCGGGCAGGCTGGAGGCTTGCCTGGAGAGGTGTGATTCCACAATTTCTTTGACCTTGTGGCTCTCTTCTGCGGTGACAGGAGTCCAGGAGATCCTTAGCTCCGGTGGATGGGTAGTAAACTGTCTGGAAACGTGAAGAGAAAAGGCTTTAGAGATCTTCCTGGTCATATCTTCAGCCTTGTCCATGGTGTTCTGGGGCAAAACCAGAACAAAAATCTCTTCGCCATACCGGAAAATTGTCTCTTTCTGTTGCTTGATCTTTTTCAGCACAGCTGCTGTTTTTTTGACCACTGCGTCGCCAGCGGGCCTTCCCTCTGCCTGGACGATGGGCCACAGGCCTGTGATTTCAATGATCACCATTGAAAACGTCTCACCATAGCTCTTTTTGATGGTTTCTTTGCTGCCCAGGGCATGTTCAAAACTCCATCGGTTATCAAAACGGGTCAAGAAGTCTTTGGTGGCCATGTTTTTCAAAGTCTGGTGATAATAGAACTTCTCCATGGCCAGGGCGGCGTAGTCAGAAACCAGGGCAAGATTTTCAAGGTCTTTCGGGGTAAAGGGCTCCCTGTTGATACGATTGATGATTTCAATGACACCAAAGACTTTTTCTTCGGTTTTAAGGGGGGTGCCGATGATGGACTCTGTCTTGAATCCGGTGTACTGATCCACGCGCATGCTGAAGCGGCTGTCCTTTGCAACATTTTCAGCAATTACCGATTCTCCTGTTTCCATGATATGGCCTGCAATGCCTTCTCCCCTGGGAAGTTTTACGCCCTGGAGTTTTTCTTTGTTTGCGCCCACCACAACAGAAAAAACCATATTACCGGTTTTGGGATCGTTTAATAAGATGGACCAGTGCACAGGCTGAAAGATACGGCCCACCTGGTACATGATAATATCGAGAATTTCCTTCATGGTTTTGGCTTTGGCCAGAAGCTTGCCAAATTCAAGGGTGATATCTAAACCAAAGGGCTCGGTTTTTCCAGGGTGGGGGGGCTGTATTCGGGTCAATGGGTTTTCCTGGAAGTAATACTGGGTGTTTATTCTGGACAGCTTCAGGTTGGTCCAGAGCAGATTCTCCTTGATTTTGCCGGCCGAGGGAAAGGTAAAATGGTAAAATTCGGAAATCCTGTCAATTTCTCTGTTCATGTTTGACATGCATTTCACAATGTCGATTGCGTTGAGATCAATGGCCTTTTCCACCCCGGGGGGAAGCATTGGCGCCGGGACAATGTCAAAGGAACCAAGACCCTGGGACCAGCAGAAAAAGTCGGACAGGGAGATGATGGAGATGAGCAGGCTGTCATTGACCGGGAAGTTTTCCTGCCCAAAGGGCTGATGGTGATACTTTACTGCCATGGCAATTTTTTCGGGCAGGTGCCATCTGGAACAGAAAAAGGCCCCGATGTCATCATGGCCGAGCCCCATGACGGCGCGTTCTTTTTGAATTATCGGCTCTGTGGAGGCGGCAAGGGTCTTAACGAAGTCATTGTAACTGCTTCTGCCCTGGAGATCGAGAAAGATCTTGCCCACATCATGGAACAGGCCGGCAAGATACGCCTCTTCAGGGTCAGGGTACCCCGTCTCCCTTGCAATCTCCATGCTTAAAACGGCAACAGAAAGGCAGTGGCGCCAGAAAAAAAGCCGGTTGAACTCACTTTTCCCGGCAGATTGGAACAGGCCCCTGTACAGCGACATGCCAATGGCCAGTTTTTTGATTTCATCCACTCCCAAAAACAGTGCCGCTTCGGCAAGATTGGTGATTTTTTGTTCGAGTCCATACATGGCCGAATTGACCATTTCAAGAACCGTGACAGAGATGCCGGGGTCGGTTTCAATGATTGTTGAAAAATCTTCAAACGAGGCGCTGTCGTCCCGTGACAGCTCAAGCAGCCGGGCTGCCGCCGTGGGAAAACTCGGCAGGGTGTCACTGTCAAGCCAAAGCACTTTTTTTACATCCGTTTCTGACAAAAAATCCATTTTTCCCGTATTTTCTACTTGTTGTGCGGTCTGATCCTTCCGCGGCATGGCCGATGTGATGATCAAGGCCGGCGCAACACGACTTTCATATAAAAGATTTAAAATGCAAGCCTGCCTCCATCGTATGCACTGTGGAATTTAATAATAGCATGGATTACCAGTCGGTCAATCCCTTTGTCAAAAATTCTGTCCCGGCTCGCATTCTGGGCGCCGTTTTGGATTGCTGTTTTCCCTTTAGCCTGGAACCAGAAAAGATATGGATTTGTCCGATGAGGTGTGATAAAAGACTTG
>JAWOGI010000310.1:0-8869 GCA_046496975.1 Desulfobacteraceae bacterium
CCATGAAAGATGAAACCGTTGAAATCGATGCCGGTTCGGTGATCCTCTCCCCGGGGTTTGAGCCCTTTGACCCGGGAAAACTCGACAACTACGGATACAAAGAAAACGCCAATGTGATGACCGCCATGGAGTTCGAACGGATACTCTCCGCATCGGGCCCCACCAACGGCCACCTGGCAAGAATTTCCGACCACAAAGAGCCAAAGAAGATCGCCTGGTTCCAGTGCGTGGGCTCAAGGGACATGAACAAGTGCGACAACAAGTACTGCTCATCGGTCTGCTGCATGTACGCCCTGAAAGAGGCGGTGATCGCCAAGGAGCACGCCGGTGACGACCTGGACTGCGCCATCTTCTACATGGACATGCGCACCCACGGCAAGGACTTTGAACGCTACTACAACCGGGCCCAGGACCAGGGGATACGGTTTTTGCGCAGCCGGGTCCACACGGTGACGCCCATTCCCGACTCCGACGACCTGCAGGTCACCTATGTGGATGAAACCGGGGAAAAGAGCCATGAGATCTTTGACATGATCGTCCTCTCCATCGGCCTTGAGATCTCCCCGGAAATTGTTCAGATGGCCGACAATCTGGGAATCGACCTGACCAGCGGCAATTTTGCAAAAACCGAAAGTTTCGCCCCGGTGGAGACCAGCCGCAAGGGGGTCTTTGTTGCCGGCGCCTTCCAGGGGCCCAAGGACATTCCCCAGTCGGTCCTGGACTCCAGTGCCGCCGCCGGTGAAGCCGGCGCCATGCTGGCAGAGGCCAGAAACAGTGAAACCCGGATTCCAGAAGTGGTTCCCGAGACCAATATTGCGGGGGAGCGCCCCAGGATCGGGGTCTTCATCTGCAAGTGCGGCACCAACATCGCCGGAGTGGTCAACGTTCCAGCGGTCCGGGACTACGCGGCAAATCTCCCCTATGTGGAGTACTACACGGACAATCTCTACTCCTGTTCCCAGGACACCCAGGAGGCGATGACCCAGATCATCAAGAAGAAAAAGCTCAACCGGGTGGTGGTTGCCGCATGCACCCCGAAAACCCACGAGCCCCTCTTCCAGGACACCCTGATCAGCGCCGGTTTGAACAAATACCTGTTTGAGATGACCAATATCAGAAACCAGGGCTCCTGGGTCCATAAAAACAACCCGCAGCTTGCCACGGAAAAGGCAAAGGACCTGGTGCGCATGGCTGTTTCCAAGGTGGCATTGATGGAGCCTCTGGAAGAGACCGCCCTCCAGGTAAATCCTGCGGCAATGGTTGTGGGAGGGGGTATCTCCGGCATCACGGCGGCAAAAAACCTGGCCGAACAGGGCTACAAGGTCCACCTGGTGGAAAAAGGCGACCGGCTGGGGGGAGAGGCCAACAACCTCTACAAGACCTTCAAGGATGAAAACATCCAGGAGGAACTTGCCGGCCTGGTCACCTCCGTAAAGGAGAATGCGAACATCCTTCTGCACATGAACACCACCCTGGACCATGTGGACGGGTTTGTGGGCAATTTCACCTCGACCCTTTCAACCGGCGGCGCTTCAAAAGAGATCGAACACGGCGTGGCCGTTGTTGCCACCGGCGCATCGGCCCATCGCCCCGACGAGTATCTCTACGGTGAGGATGACCGCATCATCACAAGCCTTGACCTGGACAGACGTTTCATCAACAACGATCCAGCGTTAAAAGAGTTGACATCGGCGGTCTTTATCCAGTGCGTCGGCTCCAGGGAAAAAGAGCGCCCTTACTGTTCGAGGGTCTGCTGCACCCACTCCATTGACAACGCCATGGAGCTGAAAAAACGCAACCCCGACATGGATGTCTTTGTCCTCTACCGGGACATCAGAACCTACGGCGAGCGGGAGTACCTCTACCAGGAGGCAAGGGAGGCGGGGATCATCTTTATCCGCTTTGATGTGGACAACAAGCCGAAGGTCGCCGTAAAAGAGGGGAAACTGGCCATTACCGTGGTGGATCACGTGCTCAACCGGCCCGTGGAAATCGAAACAGACCTTGTCACCCTGGCAACGGCCATTGTGCCCAACCGGGACGAGAAATTCGCCAATTTCTTCAAGATTCCCATGAACGAGGACGGATTTTTTGTGGAAAAACACGCCAAGCTCGGTCCTGCCGAATTTGCAACGGACGGGGTGTTTCTCTGCGGCATGGCCCACTACCCCAAACCCATTGATGAGTCCATTGCCCACAGCCAGGCCGCAGCCTCCCGGGCCGTGACCCTGCTGGCCAGGGAGACGGTGCACACCAGCGGCAACGTTGCAAGCGTAGATCCCATGGCCTGCAGCTCCTGCGGTGTGTGCGTTTCCATCTGCCCCTATTCTGCCCCTGCCTTTGTAAAGGAAGGGCGGTTTGAAGGCAAGGCCGAAATCAACCCGGTTCTCTGCAAGGGGTGCGGCCTGTGTGTTTCTTCCTGCCGGTCCGGGGCCCTCCATTTGAAAGGGTTCGATACCAACCAGATCATGGCGCAGATCACAGCCCTGGATGAAGCCGTATAAAATCGGCGGGGCAGTGTGTAAAAGCAGTGTAAAACAAAAAGCAGCAAGGATGTTGCTTTTCCATATAGGTTTGCTTCTGCGGAAGCAGTGAAAGGAGAAAAAAATGGCTGAAGAAAAAAGAAAAATAGTTGCATTCCTCTGCAACTGGTGCAGCTACGGCGCTGCAGACCTTGCAGGGGTCAGCAGAATGCAGTACCCTGCCGACATCCGGGTGATCCGGGTTCCCTGCACCGGCCGGGTGAGCCCGAAATTCATATTGTCCGCCTTCAGGGAAGGAGCCGACGGCGTGTGGGTGTCCGGTTGACATCCCGGCGAATGCCATTACCTGGAAGGTAATTACTATGCCAGAAGAAAATTTGCCCTGATGGGAAACCTTTTGGAGCACATGGGCATTGAGAAAGAGAGACTGCACTTCTCGTGGATCTCCTCGGCCGAAGCCACCAAATTTGCCCATGTGGCAAAAGAGGTGACCGACAGTGTCCGGTCCATTGAACCCAATGAAAAACTTGTCAAACAACTGGATTAAGGGGTTTGTTTTTATGAATAAGCGAACGGAAAAAATCAGGGAACTTGCCTCAAATCTGTTAAAAGAGGGCACCGTGGAGATGGTCATCGGTTTCGGCCGGGGAACCACCCCCATGGCCGCCCGTCCCGACATTGCAAGATCGCCTGAAGATGTAGAAAAACTCGTATGGAACAGCAACTGCGCGTTGAACCTTGCCAACTACCTCACCGACCGGAAGGGACAGATCGGCATCATTGCCAAGGGGTGTGATTCGAGAAACATTGTAAACCACATCGTGGAGAACAAGATTTCCCGGGAACAGCTGTACATCATCGGGGTCCCGTGCACCGGCATGGTGGACAAGGTGAAACTGGCCGCTTTGTGTGAAGAAGAGATCCTCGAGTACACCGAAGACGAAGCGGGCACCATCACCCTTAAAACCGCCTCGGGCACACAAGAGGCGGCAAAAGAAGCGTATCTCAAATCCAACTGCGCCACCTGCATGCACAGAAATCCTGTGATCTACGACGACCTGGCCGCCGACCTGGTAAAAGAGCCTGTTGTCGAAAACCAGTTTGCCGATGTCAACGCCATCGAAGCCATGGCCCCCGAAGAGAAGTGGGACTATTTTGACGACCTTGTCAAAGAGTGCATCCGCTGCTACGCCTGCCGCAATGCATGTCCTCTGTGCTTCTGTCCCACCTGCTTTGTGGATGAATCCGGCCCCCAGTGGGTGGGCAAGGGACAGAGTGAAACCGATGTGAAGACCTTCCACTTCCTCCGGGCTTACCACTGTGCCGGACGGTGCACTGACTGCGGGGCCTGCGTGGAAGCCTGCCCCATGGAGATCAATGTCAGGGCCTTTACCCGCAAGCTTGTCAAGGACTCCCTGGAGATCTACGGCTGGGAGGCAGGCCTTGACACGGAAAAGAGGCCGCCATTGGATACATTCAACCCCGATGATCCTGATGATTTTATCAAATAGGCCTCGATCATAACACCGGTCGTGCAGCAGAAGAATCAGGCCTGGGTTATGATCGGGCCTATTCTATAGACTGTAAAGGGAAGACGTTGCAATATAAGGATAGATATATGAAATACATAAGAATTGATAAACAAGCGTGGGACAGCGGGATGGACCGGGCAGGGAAAAGCTACCAGCTCTTCGGCCCTGTCAAGAGCCGGGATCACCACGTGTTTCAAAGACTTGAAGAGGGCCGGCTCCCGGACATGGAGGCCAGAAAAACGGTTCTCTCGCCCAAGTCGGTTCTCTTTCCCCAGACGGAAAAAATTCTGGAAACCACCCTTGACGAGTCCCAACCGGATCACCACATCATGAAACGGGCCGGGGCGGATTACTCCCCCCGGGCGGTCATCGGCATCGCTCCCTGCGATGCCAAAGCCGTGGAGCTGTTGAATCTCAACTTTGACACGGATGAGTACAAGGATCCCTACTGGTGCGATGCCCATGCCGCAACCACCTTTGTGGGGCTGGCCGTCACCGCCCCTTCCATGTATGATTTCACCGTTTCCGCCGGTTCCGGCCCCTTTGCCGAAGAGGGGCTGGATATCCTTTTGGCCGATTGCAAAGAGAGCTATCTTGCCAAGATTCTTACGGACAAGGGCAAAGCATTTGCCGACGCCGCCGGGTTTGACAGAGAAGAGGAGAACAAAAAAGCCGAGGATATTTTCCAGGCGATGAAAGAAGAGGCAGAAGCCGGCATCACCTCGGCCATTGAAACGGACAGACTCAGGGAGAAGAACCTCCTCGACCTCCACCAGGCACCGTTCTGGGAGGACATTGCCTTCTCCTGCATCAACTGCGGCACCTGCACCTTTGTCTGCCCCACCTGCTGGTGTTTTGACATCCAGGACGAAACCAAAGGAAAGAACAGCGTCAGGATCCGCAACTGGGATACCTGCATGTCCCCCTTGTTCACCCTCCACGGCTCCGGCCACAACCCCAGGAGCGAAAGCACCCAGCGGGTCAGGCAGCGGTTCATGCACAAGCTCAAGTATTTTGTGGACAAGTATGACCAGGGCACCATGTGTGTCGGCTGCGGCCGGTGCGTTGAACACTGCCCGGTAAACATCGACATACGCAGGGTGTGCAACACAATGAACGCCTATGAGCCGGAAAAATAAGCGAACAATGGAGGAAAAAATGGAAAACCCCTATATGCCGTATCCTGTTCGCATAGATGATATTGAGATTGCAACAGAAGACAAAACCCTCAAAACATTCACCTTTGTGTTTCTCAACAAAGAGGATGAGGAAAAATTCTCCTACGAGGCAGGCCAGTTTGCCGAACTCTCCATCCCCGGAGTGGGGGAGATCCCCATCGGCATCGCCTCTTCCCCGGTGGAAAAGGGCTTTGTAAAGTTTACCGTATTCAAGACCGGAGTGGTCACCACCCACCTTCACAACATGAAGGTGGGGGACATCATGGGCATCCGAGGGCCTTTGGGCAACAGCTATCCCTGGAAGGAACTCGAAGGCAAAGACGTTGTGATCATCGGCGGCGGTTTTGCCTTTACCACCCTGCGCTCATCCATCATCTACATGCTGGATCCGGCCAACCGGTCAAAATTCGGCACCATCGATGTGGTTTACGGAGCACGATCTCCGGGCATGCTCCTCTACCAGGACGAATTGTTCCAGTGGGAGGCCAGGGATGACATCAACATGCACATCACCGTGGACGGAACAGATGATCCGGACTGGAAGCACAATGTGGGATTTGTCCCGGCCATTGTTGAGCAGAAAGCCCCCCAGGCCACCGAAAAGAGCCGTGCCATCGTATGCGGACCACCCATCATGATCAAGTTCACCCAGCCGGCCCTGGAAAAGATGGGGTACAAGGAGGACCAGATCATCATGTCCCTGGAGAACCGGATGAAGTGCGGCATCGGCATGTGCGGCCGGTGCAACATCGGCAGGGAGCTGGTGTGCAAGGACGGCCCGGTATTTACCCTGGCGCAGATCAACAAAACCCCCAAGGAGTATTGATTTTCCCCGGGATTGGAATTGCCCGAAGGGGAATTTTAATATTGACAAAAACAGATTGCTGAGTTAATGTCCCGTAATAAGCTGAAGATTAGACGGCAAGTCTTAACTTATAGGTAATCGCAGGAAATTAAATTTTTTTTTACAGGAGGTATTTTCATGGCCACAGTTGAAATGAACGGGAAGTCTTTTGAGATTGACGAAGACGGATTCCTGCTTGACTTCAAAAGTTATTCAGAAGAGTGGGTTGAGTATGTAAGACAGCAGGAAGGCATTGATGAGCTGAACGAAGAGCACTGGAAAGTTGTCAACATTCTCCAGGACTACTATGAGAAAAACGGCATCGCTCCCATGGTACGTGTGCTGTCCAAGCTCACAAAATTCAAGCTCAAACACATCTACGAGCTGTTCCCCTCAGGACCCGGTAAAGGAGCCTGCAAGATGGCAGGTCTTCCCAAACCAACGGGATGTGTATAATATCACCCGGCTGATATTACCCTGATCGCCAAAGGCTCTGCTTTTTTTAAAATGCAGAGCCTTTTTTTTTCGAAAAAAAAATCTCAAACAGCCAATTCCTTTGGAATTTCACACCATGGATGCCACAGACAAAAAAATAATCAACCGAATCCAGAACGCCTTTCCCATTGATTCCAGGCCCTATCTGAAAATTGCCCAGGAGCTCGGGCTTGATGAAGAGAAGGTGATAGCACGTATCAGGGAGTTGAAAGAGAAGGGAATCATCCGGAGGATCGGGGGAAATTTCGGCCCCGGCAAGCTCGGTTTCCAAAGCACCTTGTGCGCGGCCCGGGTGGATCCGGAGAAGATCCCCCTTTTCACCGAGGTTGTCAACAGCTATTCAGGGGTTACCCACAACTACATGCGGGAACATGCGTACAATATCTGGTTCACCTTCATCGCCGGGTCCGTTGAGGAGATAGCAGCCAACCTGGCCAGGATATCGGAAAAAACCGGGGTCACGGACATTTTGAACCTGCCGGCAACTCACCTGTTCAAGATCAGTGCCCAGTTCAAGGTATGAGAACAGTTCGTGCCGCCCTGGCCCTTCAGAGGGCCGTTCCCGGAGAAACAGACCGCAACCTTGACCGATGCCTGATTCTTGCCGCCGAAGCCGCTGACCAGGGGGCAGACGTGGTTCTATTCCCCGAGCTGAACCTCACCGGGTACACCACCTCCCGCCGTGATCTTTTTCAGCTGGCAGAACCCGTTTCCGGAAAGCTTGCAGCATCCATTTCCGCTTTTGCCGTCCAGAAATCCATTGCCATCCTCGCCGGCATGGCTGAACGAGACCGTGGAGGCAATCTCTTTGCCACCCACCTGGCTGCCATGGCCGACGGGACAGTGCACCGCTATAGAAAGATCCACATCCCTCCGCCGGAAAAGCAGCTGTTCACCCCCGGCAGCGAGGTGACTGTTTTCGACCTTCCCGGTCTTGAAACACGATTCGCCATGGAACTCTGCTTTGATGCCCATTTTCCCGAGCTCTCCCGGGCCTTTGCCCTCCAGGGGGCTGACATAGTCTTTATCCCCCACGCCTCCCCCAGGGGAACACCGGCGGAAAAATACCGCTCGTGGATGCGCCATTTAAGTGCCAGGGCCTTTGACAACGGTTTGTTCGTTTTGGTGTGCAACCAGGCCGGTGACAATAAAAACGGCCTGACCTTTCCAGGGGTGGCCCTGGCCCTGGGGCCCGACGGCAGGGTGATCAAAAAGCGGTTCCAGAACAAGGAAGGCCTGGTCCTGGCAACCCTTGAACGAGAAGCCCTAAACGAGGTCCGAAACCACAGGATGAAATACTTCCTCCCCCATGGCAGAAAAGACCTCTTCCCCTAGCTGAGGTTTGGGCTATTCCTGCACCTTGGATTGGCGAGACTGGAGATAACCGTTTTTCATGGCATCGTAGGGGTCAAAAGAGGCCTCTTTCAGGGACTGGTAATCGCCGATCTTAAACGAGAGACTGTTCACCGTGTCAACGGTTTTTATCCCTGCTGCCAGCAGTGACGGATCAACATAGGTCACAGGATCGAGGAAGGAGTCCCCTGCCGTCCCCAAAGCGTCCCTCAGGGTCGAAGGACCCAGCAGGGGCAGCACAAGGTAAAATCCCTGACCCAACTGCCAGGTTCCCAGGGTCTGGCCCAGATCCTCCCGGGAGTTTTCCAGGTTGAACACCTCCTGGGCGGGCCTTGAAAAACCAAGGCAGCCGGCGGTGGAGTTGATAAAAAAAATGCCTACCTCCCTGCCGGCCCCTTTGAACTTGCCCTGGAGCAGACTGTTTGCGCACCGCACAGGAAACAGAATGTTGTCAAAGAAATTTTTTACGCCCCTGCGCACCACACGGGGGGCAACAGCTTTATACCCCTTTGCCACGGGCTCCAGTGCCCATAAATAGAGCTTGTCGTTCACGGTGTACATGGTGTAATTGAACCAGTACAAAGGATCCGGAACCTGTTCCCGGTCTTCTGCAACGGCATAATCCTCGAAAAAGTCATCAAGCTTTCCTGCGTCACCGGCATACACCACCGTTGCCGGTATGAAAAACCACATCAATAAAACTGCAAACCAGAAAGATCTCATCTCTTGTTCTCCTTGATCAGGTACGTTCCCATTTAATTCATTGGGGTGGTCCCGCCAAATGTGACGAATGGCCGATGTTATGATTAAGCCCCAAATCTCATTTTTTAACAAAAAAAAAGAAATTAGGAAAGACAATTCAGCAGCTCTGCGCAATTTCCATGCCCACACCTTTTTTTGCGCAAACCGTCACAACTGAAACTGATGAGCTGCCCTGATCCTGAGTGGGGTGGCCCGCCAAATGTGACAAGTGGCCGATGTTAT
>JAWOGI010000312.1:0-4153 GCA_046496975.1 Desulfobacteraceae bacterium
ATAACATCGGCCACTCGTCCATTTGGCGGGCCAACGGGGTCAGGCTTTTGTTATTGACGTTATCGGACAGAAAAGCACAATCAAACCACAAAGCACACGATAATGTTAATAACGAAAAGGTGACCCCACTCCAGGGTGGCCGATGTTATGACCAAGCCCGTTTAATGCATATTTTATCAAGGCCAGAAAAAGAGACTTGGAAGGGGGGGCGATTTTTTGTTGATTTTTTATTCAAGAAAAGGCAATCTAGGCGCCATGAAAAGCATAACATTTGAAAACAGTGACCTGGCAAGAGAACTCTTCGGCCGCCACAACACTACCCTTACACGGGTTTCCGAAGCCTGTGATGTCAAGATTGATGCCCGGGGCAGCACTCTTCTCATCACAGGAGATGAAACGAGCGCCCTGCTTGCGGAAAACATTCTCGGACAGCTGTACAGCCTGCTTGGAAAAAATGTTTCCATCCAGCCTGCAGATGTTGATTCAGCCATACGATCCCTGCAGAAAGACAGTCAGTGCCGACTTGAGACCCTGTTTCTTGACACAGTTTTTACCACAGCCAAGAACAAACCCATCACCCCGAGAACCCCCAACCAGAAAAAATACATTGATGCGGTAAGAGAACACGACATTGTCTTCAGCATCGGCCCGGCCGGTACAGGCAAAACCTACCTTGCCATGGCAATGGCCCTGTCGGCGTTTACCCGGGGAGAGGTCAACAGGATAATACTGACACGGCCTGCGGTGGAAGCAGGCGAGACCCTGGGATTTCTCCCCGGAAATCTTGCCGACAAGGTCAACCCCTACCTGAGACCCCTTTATGATGCCCTGTACGACATGCTCACCTTTGAAAGGGCAAGAGAACTCATCGACCAGAACATCATCGAGATTGCCCCCCTTGCCTTCATGCGGGGCAGGACCTTGAACAACTCGTTTATCATCCTTGACGAAGCCCAGAACACAACCAGGGAACAGATGAAGATGTTTTTAACCCGGATAGGGTACAGCTCCCGGGCCATCATAACCGGTGACATCACCCAGACCGACCTACCCGGGGGCAAAACTTCCGGGCTCATTGATGCAAAAAAGATTCTCGCAGATATAAAGGGGCTGGATTTTATCCATTTTACCAGGGAAGATGTGGTCCGCCACAGGCTGGTGGGAAAAATCATACACGCCTATGAAATGTCAACCAGGAAACAGAAAGAGACCTTTCAAACAAAAGATGAAACCGCCTGAAAAAAAGCCAAAACCTCCGGAAAAGAAAGCAAAACATCCGGAAACCAGGCTGACAAAGGTCAACCGCTTTCTCGGCACACGGGTTTCCGTTCTCTGGGGCCTTCTGATTGCCATCACCCTGATCTTTACCTTCGGCCTGTACCCTGACGATGAAACGGTCAATTACACATACCAGAAAGGGGATATTGGTGACGTTGACATCAAAGCACCCAGAGATTTCTTTATCGAAGACAGTGACGCCACGGAAAAAAACCGGAAAGAGATCGGCAGATCGGTTCGCATTGTTTACGATTTTGACGGAAACCTGCCCCAAAAGATTGCAAAAAAAGTAGACACGGCCTTTGAGGTGATCCAGAACCTTTTCAAGGGCCAGCCCGCCCGGGAGATCACCATGGCCATGGCCATGGCCCACAGGGAAAAATTTGAAGAGACCCTGGGAATTCCCGTCACAAAGGAAATGTTCAAGGTTCTCTTTAAAAACCGGTTTTCCCCCAAAATACCGGAAAAGATTAAAATCATAACGGGAAAGATCCTGGAAAACGGGGTGGTGGCCAACAAGGATGTTCTTTTGAGGGAAACGGGCATTGTGTTAAAGACCATTGAAACAGGCGAGGAAAAAATTGTCACCACCCTCAAGAAATTTTACGGGCCGGACCAGGCCAAAACCATGGTGAGGGTCATCGGTGACCCGGTGTTAAAAGATCTCAACTACAATTTGCGCAACCTCATCGTGGATCTGTCCCAGCGGCTGATTCAGCCCAATATCACCATGAACAGGAGCGAAACGGAAAAACGAATCAAGCAGGCCCAGCTGAACATAAAACCTGTGCTGTACAAGATCAAAAAAGGGGAGATGATCCTCAGAGAGGGGGAACGGGTCGATGAACTGAAACTTGTCAAGCTCAATGCCATGGAAACACAGATCGAGCAGAAGGACTCCCTGGCCACCAAGGCAGGCACCGCCCTGCTCACCCTGTTGTTTCTGCTGGCCTTTTACACCCTGCTGCTCAAAGACCGCACGGAACTGATCCGGCACCACAACAAAAACATGATCTTTCTTTCCTCCACCCTGATGATCTTCCTCGTTGTGGCAAAGCTGGCCGTCCCCATTGCCGGGTCCATCAACATGGAGCTGCCCTTGAGCTTTACTTTGACCTCCCTGATCATGGGCATGCCCCTGGCTGCCGGATCAATGATCGTCTCCCTTTTTCTCGGGTTTGAAATCGCCCTCTCTTTTTCTCTGCTGCTGGCCCTTCTCACCTCGATGATCTTCTCCAACTGCCTTTCGGTTTTTATCTTTTTCTTTTTAAGCGGCACCACCGCAGCTTTCTGGACCCAGGAGTGCCGGGAGAGAAAGGGAATCATCACCGCAGGGCTAAAGCTGGCCGTTTTTAACACAGGCCTGGCCTTTGCCCTGAACATCTACTCGGCCCAGGTGGACGTAACGATCATTTCAAGGAACCTGGCCATGGCCTTTTCCGGGGGAATCATCTCCGGCATCATCACCGCCGGCCTGATCCCCCTGGTGGAGATCCTCTTTGACTACACCACGGATATCAAGCTCCTTGAACTCTCCAACCTGGATCAGCCCATCATGAAACGGCTGATGATCGAAGCTCCTGGAACTTACAACCACAGCGTTATCGTGGCATCACTTGCCGAAGCCGCTGCCTCGGAAATCGGCGTGAGCGTACTCAAAACCAAGGTGTGCGCCTTCTACCATGACATTGGCAAACTTGACAAACCCCTTTACTTTGTGGAAAACCAGACCGATGGTAAAAACAGGCATGACAAACTCTCACCGTCCATGTCCGCCTTGATACTGATCCAGCATGTGAAAAAGGGGGTGGAGATCGCCAGGGAAAACAAGCTTGGCTTTGACATTGCCGACACCATCAAGCAGCACCACGGCACCAGCCTGATCCGGTATTTTTACAACAAAAGCGTCAAGATCAATGGCAAGTCAGCTGTCAAAGAGGAGGACTTCAGGTACAAGGGGCCAAGGCCCCAGACCCGGATAGCCGGCATTGTCATGCTGGCCGATGTGGTGGAAGCCGCCCTTCGCACCCTGGAAAGACCAACGTCGGCCAGAATACAGGGCAAGGTTCAGGAGCTGATCAACAACATTTTTGCCGACGGCCAGCTGGAAGAGTGTGAACTCACCCTGAAAGACCTGCACCATATTGCCAAGAGCTTTAACAAGCTCCTCGCCGGAATATACCACCACCGGATCGAGTATTCAGACAAACCCCAGGAGAAGAAAAAAGAGAGCAATGGAAAACCCGAACATCCAAATCCAGATGGAACAGACAAGCGTAAACCTCCCAAACCGGGAGATCAGCAGAAAAGTACAGGCAATCTTAAACGCCTTGGGATATGAGGCCTACGAGATTTCCCTGGTCATCACGGGAAATGACCAGATCAGGGCGCTGAACGAAAAATACCGGGGGATTGCCCGGCCCACCAATGTCCTTGCCTTTCCCATGCTCACCGATGACGACCTGCCCTCGGCCCCGAAACTGCTCGGTGACCTGGTCATCTCTGCCGAAAAAGCAGAACAGGAGGCAGAAGAGGCAGGCATCACCACCGGTGAAAGGGTCTCCCAGCTCCTTGCCCACGGTGTGCTCCACCTTGTGGGGTATGACCATGAAACCGGGGAAGACCATGCCCTGGCCATGGAAAAAAAGAGCCTTGAACTTTTACGGATCATTGAAGACAACCCCGGGCTTGACGCTTTTTAATGGCCGTTTATATGAAAGTCGGGGTGCGCCGGCAGCCGATTCGGGGTATTGCCCTACGCTCATTCTCACAGCCCGTCCATGGGCTGCTCCGAGGTGAGCGGCAGCTGTTTTGAGCATCCATGCTCACAGCTACCGCTCAAAACCGCTGCGGGCAAAACCCCGAACCGGCTGCC
>JAWOGI010000182.1:0-11583 GCA_046496975.1 Desulfobacteraceae bacterium
CAATGCCCCGGACCGGCTGCCTCTAATTCGACTTTCTATCTTTGTTGTGAGCACGCTGCTCATGGCCGTTATAAGAAACTTGAAACCAGAGACAAGGCACGGTCTTATTCAAGTTTCATGGAATAAGGAGATTTCCCATGAAAAAATATGCCCCGGTTCTGTTTCTCACTGTTGTTGTCACTCTTCTGTTCTTCTTCCCGGCGGCCGGCCAGGCCCAGAGTGAACCAGGCAGCCTGACCGTCATGACCCATGACAGTTTCAGCGTCTCTGCCGGGGTGATCGAATCCTTTGAAGAGGAGCACCGGGTGAAGCTGAGGTTTCTCCGTTCGGGGGATGCCGGTGAGGCCCTGAACAAGGCGATTCTCTCCAAAAACAACCCCCTGGCCGATGTCTTTTTCGGGGTGGACAACACCTTTCTCTCCAGGGCTTTGGAGGCGGATATCTTCCTTCCCTGTTCTCCGTCAAACATTGATTCTGTTTTCCCGGCCCTGAGGCTTGACCTGGAAAACAGGCTTGTTCCCGTTGATTTCGGGGATGTCTGCATCAACTATGACCGGCAGTGGTTCAAGGAGAAGAGCCTGGCTCTGCCCACCGGCCTGGAAGACCTTGTAAAGCCCGAGTACAGAGGACTTCTGGTGGTGGAAAACCCAGCAACTTCATCCCCGGGGCTTGCATTTCTTTTGGCCACCGTTGCAAAATTCGGTGAAGAGGGATTTATCGGGTTCTGGAAACAATTGAAAGAAAACGACCTTCTCGTGACCAGCGGGTGGAAAGAGGCCTATTGGGGAGAGTTTTCCGCCGCATCCGATGGAAACAGGCCCCTGGTTGTCAGTTACGCCTCAAGCCCTGCTGCCGAGGTGTTCTATGCCGAAACAAAGATGGCCAGGGCCCCTACTGGGGTTATCATTGACAATGACTCTGCGTTCCGGCAGATCGAATTTGCCGGTGTTTTAAAAAAGACAGAGAAGAGGGCCATGGCTGAAAAGTTCATCGACTTCATGCTCTCAAAGAGATTTCAGCAGGATATCCCCCTGCAGATGTTTGTCTTTCCCGCCAACCGGCATGCCGCTCTTCCCCCTGTGTTTAAAAACCACGCCAGGATCACACCGGATCCTGTCTTTATCTCCCCTGACATCATCTCCCGGAAACGGGACACCTGGATTTCCCAATGGACCGAGGCGATATTGTAAGGCACCTCCCTGCAGGCGTTGCAGGGGCGGTTCCCCTGCTCTTCCTTTTGTTGTTCTACTTCTACCCCCTGGGCGGCATTTTTACCCGAAGCTTTTTCCCCGGCGGGGTATTTGCCCTGGAGGCGGTGGATACGGTGTTTCATTCGGCCAGGATGGCCCGGATTGTCTGGTTTACCGTCTGGCAGGCCGGGGTGTCGACTCTGTTGACCATGGCTGCGGCTCTTCCCTGCGCCTTTGTGCTGGCAAATTTCCGATTCCCCGGCAAAAAGATCATCATGGGCATGGCCACTATTCCCTTTGTGCTTCCCACGGTGGTGGTGGCCTCGGCCTTCCAGGCCCTTGCCGGGGAGGGGGGCTTTCTGGGGTTCCTCAACATTGAAAATTCGATCTACATGATTCTGCTGGCCCATGTCTTTTACAATTTTGCCATTGTGCTGAGGATCACCACCAGCTTCTGGTCCTCCATCCGCACCGAAACATCAGAGGCAGGGGCCATGCTGGGGGCCTCCCCCCTTCAGGTTTTTTTAAAAATAACCCTTCCCCTGCTCAAGCCCGCCCTGATGGCCTCGTTTCTTCTGGTGTTCATCTTCTGTTTTTCAAGTTTCGGGGTGATCCTGATCCTCGGCGGCCCCCATTTTTCCACCATCGAGGTGGAGATCTACCGGCAGGCGGCCCATCTGTTCAACCTTCCTGCCGCCTCCCTGCTCTCCTTGATCCAGATAGTTTTCACCTTTCTGATGATGTGGGTCTATACCGGGCTGCAGAAAAAGATGGTGACCTTTTCGCCGGAACCGGAAGCCAGGCTGATGAAGAGGGCGGATACCCTGCCCCGGAAAATAATGGTCACTGCCTGTCTGGCCTTTGTTTTTGTACTCTCTTTTCTGCCCATGGCGGCCCTTGTGGGTAAATCCCTTTTCCACCGGGGCGGGGTGTCCCTCGTCTATTACAAGGCGCTTTTTCTTAATCCCACAGACTCCCTGTTTTACATCTCGCCTGTTATGGCCGGTGTGAACTCCCTGGTCTTTGCCGCTGCCACCCTTGCCATGGCACTGGTGGTGGGCCTTCTGGCGGCATTTCTCATCCGGTCGGCAAGGGGGAAGAAGGGGGCCCTGCTCGATTCGTTCTTCATGCTGCCCCTCTCCACCTCTGCCGTCACCCTGGGGTTCGGCATCATCATCACCCTGGACAAGCCTCCCCTCAATCTGAGAACGGCCAGCATCCTTGTGCCGGTGGTTCACACCCTGGTGGCCTTTCCCTTTGTGGTCCGGGCGGTCCTGCCCGCCCTCTCAGCTATTCCTTCCTCCCTGGGCGAGGCCGCCGTGATGCTGGGGGCCTCGAAATTCAAGGTGTGGGCCCGGGTGGATCTTCCCATGATTGCCAGGGCCGTCACGGCAGGTGCCTTGTTCGCCTTTACCATCAGCCTTGGCGAGTTCGGCGCCACCCTGTTCACGGCCAGGCCGGAATCGGCCACCCTTCCCGTTGCCATCTACCGGTTCCTCGGCCAGCCCGGGGCAATGAACCACGGTCAGGCCATGGCGGTCTCCTCCCTGCTCATGCTTGTCACGGCAGCAGGATTCCTTGTCATCGAAAACATCACCACCATGAAAGAGCGGTCCTTCTAATGAAAGAGCTTGTACTGCAAAATATTACCAAAAAAATGGGCGGCGATCCCCTTCTGACCGATGTGACCATTGCCGTTGAAAAAGGGGAGATCCGCTGCCTTCTTGGGCCTTCCGGCTGCGGCAAGACCACCTTGCTGCGCATCGCCGCAGGACTTGAAGCCCCGGATACCGGGGATGTGCTGTTCTGCGGGAGAAGCATGCTTGCCACGCCTCCCCACCGGCGCAATTTCGGGATGATGTTCCAGGAGTTTGCCCTGTTTCCCCACCGCAACGTGTTTGAGAACATCGCCTTCGGCCTTGAAATGAAAAAAGAGTCAAAACAGATGATCGCCTCCAGGGTCAGTGAGATGCTGGAGCTTGTCTCCCTGGAGGGGTACAGGAAACGGCGGGTGGACGAGCTCTCCGGCGGTGAGCGCCAGAGGGTGGCCCTGGCAAGAACCCTGGCCCCCAACCCCGGGATCCTCATGCTGGACGAACCCCTGGGTGCCCTTGACAGGCTTTTGAGGGAGAGACTCCTTGCCGACCTCTGTCATATATTGAACACCACTGGAATCACAACGATTTTTGTCACCCATGACCAGAACGAGGCCTTTGCAGCGGCAGACCTTGTCTCGGTCATGGACCGGGGCGCCATCGAGCAGACCGATTCCCCGGAGCGGCTGTACCAGCGGCCAGCCTCCCGGAAAATAACCGATTTTCTGGGGTTTCAGAACATCATCCAGGCCAGGCGGGTGGATAAAGAGAGGGTAACTACCCGGTACGGCGATTTTCTTTTGCCCGATGCCATGGAGGACACGGGCAGAACAGGCGGCCGGGTGTCCGGCGACACGGACCTGCTGCTCCATCCGGCCTGTGCCGCACCCCTCTCCAGAAAACAGTACAACACCCGGAAGATCAACAGGATTGCCGGGGTTGTTTTAAACACCTTTTTCCAGGGAAGCATTAAAAAGGTTGTTCTGGAAACCGTTCACAACGAGTGTCTCTCCTTTGATCTCCCCGGAACCACGCCTCTCCCGGAAAAAGGAGAAGAGCTGTTCCTCGCCGTCACAGGACCTGTATTACTTCCCTGCCCTTAAAACGGAAACAATATCCCCCCTGGTTCTCATGATGCTCAAAATAGAGAGGATGCGGCTGTATTGGGCATCGGAGAGTTGTCTCTGGGCTCTGACAAGAAGGGTGTTGGCATCCATCATATCAACGGAATCGGCCATGCCGTGCTTGAACTGCATCTGCACGGCCTTGAAGTTCTCTTTGGCCGACTTGAGCTCATCTTTCAGGGTCCTGGCAACGCTCACAGCCGTTCGGTAGTCCAGCCATGCGCTTTTGGCTTCCAGCAGAATGCTTTTTTTTTTCGCCTGGAGGGCAAGGTCGGCCTTGCGCCGGTCTGCCAGGGCCTTGCTCACATCGGCGGACCTCAATCCCCCGTCAAACAGGGTAAACGTCAGGTTGGCCTCAATGGAGCTCTCTTCGGTGTCGGAACTGGTATGCACCGGCTCATCAAATTCAATTCGGGCATTGGAATAGGTTCCCTCCACGGAGAGGGTCGGCCAGTAGGACCCCTTGGTGTAGCGGATGCTTTTTTCGGCAATGGCCAGGCTCTTTTCTGCTGCCTGGATTTCTGCCCTCTGTTCCAGGGCATGGGTTTTCAGGGCCTCAAACGAGTAGACAAAATTGTCCAGTTCCCGGACATGCCCTTCCGACAGGGTGTAGTTTTTTTCCAGGTTCACAAGCCTTTCAAGGGATGCTCTGGCAAGCCTGAGCCCGTTTGATGACTGCACAAGGGCTGTTTTGGCCCCTGACAACTCGGCCTCGGCCCTGAAAAGGGCCGTTTTGGTGACCTGGCCTACTTTGAGTCTTTCATTGACAGCGTGCCGGTGTTTTTCCAGCCGTTTCACGTCGCTTCGGGCGATCTCCACGTGCCGCTTTGCACTGAGGATCTGGTAAAAGGCCTGTGACACCTGGAGGATATAGTCGGACCTGACAGCCTTGAGGGCAAACCCCTTCTCTTCTATGGTCTCCCCGGCCATGTTCAGGGCAATGAGCTCCTTGCCGTTCAGGGTGACACTCTGGTTGAGTTTAACTCCCCAGGCGTTCATGTCGGGATTGTTCTGGTCCGGATTTCGGTATGCAAGGCTTGATCCGAAGGCGGTGGCCCTGGGCATGAGAACGGACAGAGCCCTTTTTTTATTTTGTTTGGCAATGAAATGGTCGTTTTCTGAAATTTTGATCTGTTCCGCGGTTTTGCTGGCAATCCGGCAAACCTCAGGAAGTGTATACTCCCTGTCAGACGGGTTGGCGTTGATGTCTGCTGAAAATCCGGTTCCTGGAAAGCCAGCAAAAAAAAGGCAGGCCAGCACGCATCGAAAAAAAAGTGGTTTCATTTTTTTTGTGTTCCCTGGGTCAAGTGTTTTAATCATTTTTCTCTGTCCGGTCTTTGGCCTCAAACACCAATTAATATCATCTGCTGTGCAAAGGTCAAGGTCAAAAAGTGTGGGCTTGGTCATAACATGGACCACTCGCTTCATTTGGCAGGCCAACGGGGTCAGGCTTTTGTGAGGGGTCAGTTTTGTGAGGGGTCAGGCCTGCGTTATTGTCATTATCTTCCCTATCCAGTATAATCCCAAAAACGCCGTAGATAATGACAATAACGCAGGCCTGACCCCGTTGTCTCTGTCAAAATTAGAATTGCTGGGCTTTGATCAAGTTTCTTGCAATTAAAAGGGGAGCATGGTAAAAAAAACAGCGAACAGAGTCAACGTTTTTTGTTTATTTCTTGCGGCTGTTCTTTTTACATGCTTTCTGCGTTGCGGCAATGGGCACAGATGTTACTTTAAAATCAAACCTCGGCAGGGCCGGTTTCAATGTTTCGGCAGCCGGGTTAAAAATTTACAGGTGATGGTATGTCAGACAAAGATAAACTGGTCGCTGAATTAAATGAACGCATAGAAAAACTGCAGTCCCAGAAAAACAGCCTTTTAAAAGAGATGGATGCCATTGAAGAGCGGTTTGAAGCCAGTGACAATACCTATCGAAAGTATTTTCCCTACGTCATTGATCTGGTCAAAGATGAAAACAGCTCCTATTCCGATGTGCTTACCGATCTGAGCAAAGCATTGAAAAAAGGGGAATCCTTTGGGAAAGTCGAGTATATATTAAAACAGATTCAAGAGAAGATCTATCGGGAGGACCCTGACACAAACAGAAAAAAAAAGAGAAAATCTCCTTTTTTATCCGGCATGTTTGCATCTTCCCGCTCAAGGGATATGGATGAGTTCAAGCAGGGGTTCACGGACATCGTCAATTCCCTGAAATCTGTCATGGGTACCCAATACATTTCCGACCTGAATAAAATAGGCGGCAGGATCGCGTTGGCTGAGGATTTAAAAGAGCTGAGCGCCATAAGAGAAGATCTTTTTGCCCGGCTCCGGCACTATCTGGCCGGGGTGACCAATGACCGGGAAAAGATAGCCCGGTTTGTACAGGATATTGTCAAAAAAATTCTTGATATTGAATCAGGACTGGACAGTTCCTTCCAGCATGCCGGAGATGTTTTGCAGTCGGGCAGGGAGTTTAACTCTTTTCTAAAAACCGAACTGGGCCAGATGAAAAACAGCCTTGATGTTGCAAAAAACCTTGACGAGCTTAGAGTCGAGGTTTCCGAAAGGCTGACTTCCATCGAAGATGCCTTGAAAACCAAGCGGGAAAAGGATGATGCCCTTCAAGAGGGGGGAGAGAAGAACAGAAAGGCTTTTCAGTCGGATTTTCAAAAGCTTAAACAAGAGCTTGACCAGGCAACCCGGCATTCAAAGGAGCTGGAGACAAGGCTCAATCAGGACCCTTTGACAAAGGCGTTCAACCGGCGGGCCTATGATCAGAAAATTATCGATGAGATGGAAAGATTTTTAAGGTACAATACGGTGTTTTCCCTTCTTATGCTGGATGCGGACCATTTTAAAGCCATCAATGACAATTACGGTCATGCCGTTGGTGACAAGTGTCTGCAGGAGATCATCAAACGAACCGCACCCCTGCTGAGGAAAAACGACATGCTTGCCCGATACGGCGGAGAGGAGTTTGTCATTGTCATGCCGGAAACCAGCGGAAAGGGTGCAGAACAGGTTGCTGAAAAGATTCGGCAGACCATAGAAAAAATTGAGTTTATCTACCGGCAGGAGACGGTGAGAGTCACCGTCAGCATTGGCGTTTCCCAGGTGAAACAAGAGGACCGGTCCCACAAAGAGCTGTTTGACCGGGTTGACACGGCCGTGTACCAGGCAAAAGAAGAAGGGAGGAACAGGGTTGTACGAATTGATTGATGGAGATGATACTATGGAACCAGACAGCAGAATCGATATAGAAACACTTTTGAACCATGCAAAAACAGAAACGGTCACTTCCGATGTCAGCATGGAGACCCTGGAGCGCAGATCCTTTATACCCAAAAAGTGCCGGGTGTTTTCAGGAACAGCGACCCGGCTTGAAGGTCAGCCCCGGTATACCTTTGCAACTGATCCCGAAGCGGCAAAGGTGCTTCCCGATATCATACAGAACCCTGTGTGCCTGGTTGCTCCTGATGGCGCTTCCAACAATGAACCGTTTTTCAGGCAGAGATCCATCGGCATTGTTTTTTCAGGCGGGCCGGCACCGGGGGGGCACAATGTCATTGCCGGCATCTTTGATGCGGCAAAAAAGGCCAATCCCGATTCAAGGGTTATGGGGTTTCTCCTCGGTCCTGACGGTATTCTCGAGAACAGGCATGTGGAGATAACCGAGAGCCTTGTGGAGACCTACAGGAATACGGGCGGGTTTACCATGATCAAGACGGGCAGGTCAAAGATCGATTCGGAAAAAAAAATGAGGTTGTCCAGGAAGACCTGCAGAAAGCTTGGACTGGATGCCATTATCATTGTCGGCGGGGACGATTCCAACACCAATGCGGCATTTCTTGCCCAGGAATTGAAACAGGACGGGGTTCAGGTCATCGGGATTCCCAAGACAATCGACGGCGACATCCAGGTGAAAACCGAAGACAACGAGGTGCTCTGCGCAGTCTCCTTTGGGTTTCATACCGCAGCCCGGGCCTTTGCCCAGAACATCAGCAACCTCTGTATCGATTCCAGCTCCGATGTGAAATACTGGCATGTGTGCAAGGTCATGGGACGGGTGGCAAGCCACCTGGCCCTTGAAACATCCCTCCAGACCCACGCCAATCTGACCCTGATCGGGGAGGATTTGGCCGATTACGTGGATGAGGAGCGCCTGGAAAAGGCCGCCGCAAAGGGGGAGGTGGATTATACCGCCTACGGCATGACCCTGCGTCACCTGTCACGGCTCATCTGCGACACCGTCATGCAGCGGGCCGCCCAGGGCAAGAATTACGGGGTGATGATCATTCCCGAGGGGGTGCTGGAGTTCATCAACGAGATACAGACCTTTATCATCAAGCTGAACACCATTATTGCCGACTACAACTACACCCATGATCTTGATTTTCATTCGGTCTTTCCCGGCCTCGATGCAAAGCTCGATTACCTGAGGCGGTACTCCAGGGGGATCAGCGACAAAGAGGCCTCGCCCATCTGGAACGGCAGGGACGATGAACTGTTCAACGATCTTCCGTCCTTTTTCCAGGAGGGGCTGCTCATGGAGAGGGATACCCACGGCAATTTTCAGTTCTCCCTGGTCAAGACCGAACAGATTATCATGGATATGGCGGGCGAATATCTGGATATCTTGAAGGAAAAGGGCGAGTACAAGGTCGGCATTGAACCAGAGTACTACAGGCGCACCTTGAAAGATGCAGGGTTTGATCCTGACCGGTTTGGGGAGGTTTTGTTTAAAAACTACGAAACGGATCAATACCTTCTGGTCAAAAAATCCATTATTTCCAGAAAAACCCTGAAGATTGCCCTGGTGGAGAGCTCCCTGATTGCTGAAAAAGATGATGTGCCGGAGGCGATTCTCAATATATTCAACAAATCCATGCCAAAATTCAAGACCCAGGCCCATTTCTACGGGTACGACGGTCGAGGCAACGACCCCACCCAGTTTGACTGCAACTACACGTACAACCTCGGCTGGACAGCCTTCAGTCTCATTGCCGGCAATGTCACCGGCCAGATGGCGGTGATAAAAAATCTTGAGTACAGTTTTTCCAAATGGGAGCCCATGGGGGTCCCCATCGCCAAGCTCATGCACCTTGAAGAGCGGAAGGGCAAGCTGACCCTTGTCATGGAAAAGAGTGTCGTGGATATCGAGTCCAATGCCTTCAGGGTTGCAAAAGCGATGAGAAAGAGGTGGATGGCGGCCGAGCCCGGGGAGGACAGGTATCGAAGACCCGGACCGGTGAGGTTCACAGGCGAAAGCGAAGAGGACCGGCCCATCACCCTGATGCTCAACTCCATCAAGCGGTAAGGTTAAGAAAGCCTTCAGTTATCAGCTTCCAGTAGCTCCCTGCTGGTTACTGACGGCTGATGGCTTTCATGGTTGTATGAAACAACCGAGTCAGGGCCCCCAGTGGATTTGCTGCCCCGGCTGGAACTTGAGAACCAGAGGGGAAAAAATTCCTTTGTTGTGAGGACGCTGCTCATGTCCGGTTATATCGGATAGCCTTACATTGATTGGTTTTTTTTAAAACCACGAAGAGCGCTGGGATGTTTTTCCTTCGCGGTCTTCGCGGTAAACTGATTTGTGTTGGCTTACGGAAGGCTATTCCTTTTGCTTTTTGGCGGGAATGTAGGTGCACAGGGGCTCCTCGGCCAGGTAGTCGCCTGTTGCCTCGTAGGCCCTTGCCCGGCATCCGCCGCACACATTGGTGTACTCGCAGCGTCCGCATTTTCCCTTTAGATTCTTGAAATTGCGGAGTTTGTTGAAAACCTCGGAGTTTTCCCACACATCCTTGAAACTCTTTTCCGTGATATCCCCGCAGGGCACGTCCAGAAATCCGCAGGTCTGGACGGTTCCGGTATGGGAGATGAAACAGAACCCCGTTCCGGCAAGGCATCCCCGTGTTACCGCATCAAGACCGTGTTTTTCAAAGGAGATCTTTTCCTTGTCTTCTTTTGCCCGCTGCCTGAAGATCCGGTAGTAGTGGGGGGCACAGGTGGCTTTCAGCTGCAGGGAGGTCTTTTTCTTCTGATCGTAGAACCAGTTCAAAGTCTTTTCATACTCCTGGGCATTGATCTCCTGATCCACGATGTACTTGCCCCGGCCCGTGGGCACCAGAAGGAAAATATGGTGGGCCACGGCCCCCATGTTTTCCGCCAGGGAGAGGATCTTTGGTATCTCATCCAGGTTGGTTTTGGTGATGGTGGTGTTGATCTGGAATTCGATTCCGGCCTCCCTTGCCATGGCAATCCCCTTCATGGCCCCGTCATAGGCCCCGTCAAATCCCCGGAAGCTGTCGTGGCTGGCCCGGGTGGCCCCGTCCAGGCTGATGCTGATCCGTTTGATGCCGGAGTTTTTCATCTTTTCGGCATTTTCCCTGGTGATCAGGGTGCCGTTGGGGGCCATGACCATTTTCAGGCCAAGGGCCGTGCCGTGGGAGGCGATGTCAAAGATGTCCGGTCGCAGAAGCGGTTCTCCCCCTGTGAGGATCACGATGGGGGTGCCGGTTTCCCTGATCTGGTCAAGGAGGCGAAGGGATGCCCGGGTGTCAAGTTCGTTCTCGTAAACATGGTCTTCCGCTGCAGCCCTGCAGTGGACGCAGGAGAGGTTGCACCTTCGGGTCACTTCCCAGGCAACCAGGCGGATGGTGCTGGTGTCGCCGGAAGATGTCCGGTGTTCGTGGGTGCCGTGCCGGGGAGTCTTGGGGGTCATCACTTGTTCAGCTCCTTTGCCGCTTCTATGGCGGAATAGGTGAGTATCATGTCCGCCCCGGCCCTCTTGATGGAGAGCAGGGTTTCCATGACAACCTTGGTCGCATCGATCCAGCCCATGAGTTCGCCGGCCTTGATCATGGCATACTCTCCGCTGACATTGTACGCCGCCATGGGCATGTCGATTTCGTTGCGCAGGGTGTGGATGATATCCAGATAGGAGAGGGCAGGCTTGACCATGATGATATCCGCTCCCTCTTCGATGTCCATATTGGCCTCCCGAATGGCTTCCAAAGCGTTGGCAGGATCCATCTGGTAGGTTTTCCGGTCCCCGAATTGGGGAGAGGAGGCAACGGCACTGCGGAACGGGCCGTAAAATGCCGAGGCGTATTTCACCGCATAGGACATGATGGGGGTGTTGGAAAAATCGTTTTCATCCAGGGCCTGGCGGATCTCCCCCACACGGCCGTCCATCATGTCCGACGGGGCCACCATATCAGCTCCTGCACGGGCGTGGGAGAGGGCTATCCGGGCAAGCAGGTCCAGGGAGGCATCGTTGTCGATGCACCCCTTTTCCACAACCCCGCAGTGGCCGTGGTCGGTGTACTGGCAGAGGCAGACATCGGTGAGAACGGCAATTTCAGGAACGCTCTCCTTGATGGTTTTCACGCATTTCTGGACAATACCGTCTGCCGCATAGGCCTGGGTTCCCAGGGGATCTTTTTTGTCGGGAAGCCCGAAGATCATCACAGCGGGGATGCCCAGGGAATAAGCCTCTTTAACGATTTTCACCATCATGTCACAGGAGAAATGAAACTGGCCGGGCATGGAGTCGATGGGTTTTTTGATCCCTTTTCCCTCCACGGCAAAGAGGGGCAGAATCAAATCATCCACAAACAGCCGGTTCTCCTGTATCATTTTTCGAAAATTGGGTTTTTCCCTTAATCGTCTGGC
>JAWOGI010000239.1:0-4314 GCA_046496975.1 Desulfobacteraceae bacterium
CCTCGGAGCAACCCATGGACGGGCTGTGTGACTCGAAGAGGAGCCCCGGCTCCATGAGCGTAGGGCAAAACCCGAATCGGCTGCCGGAATTACACGACTTTCATATAAACGACCATGAGCAGCGTGCTCACAACAAACCATGAAAGTCATAAGCCGTCAGTAACCAGCAGGGATTTACTGGAAGCTGATGACTGAGTACTGAAGGCTGATGGCTGATGGCTTTCTTATAAAAAAAAGGAGCAATCCGTTGGAAAAAAAAAGATTTGAACCCAAAATCATAGCATTTATGTGCAATTGGTGCACCTACGGCGCTGCCGACCTGGCAGGTGTCAGCCGGCTTCAATACCCGCCCAACATACGGCCGGTGCGCGTCATGTGCTCGGCAACCGTCTCCTCCCACCATATTTTAAGGGCGTTCCAGAGCCATGCCGACGGCGTTCTGGTGGGCGGTTGACATATCGGGGACTGCCATTACCTGTACGGTAATCACATGACCATCAAAAAAATCACATTCATCCAGGAGATGCTCAGCTTCATGGGCCTTGAAGGCCGGCTCCATCTGTCGTGGATCTCTTCCGCCGAGGCCCAGAAATTTGTCCAGGTGGTCACGGATTTCACCGAAAAGATCCGGACAATCGGCCCCAACCCCCTGGCAGGTTACAACAAAGAAAAAGAGGTGTGTGGATCATGGACATCATAAATCAGGTGGAACAGCTGCTGGACCAGGAGATCGTTGACATCTTCATCGGATACAGAGAGGTGGACGGTCATCTCCTTCCCCATGGATTTACAAAAAACAGACGCCATGAGATCAAGGCGTTGAAAACCGGTGACAACCGCTATTCCCTGGAAAAAATGGCCGCCCACCTGGCAAAGGCCGACGACACCCTGAAAATCGGCATTATTGCAAGGGATTGCAACAAGCGGGCCGTGAATGTCCTCTGCGCCTGGAACCAGCTGAATCCTGAAAAAATCAAAACCATCGATGTCAACTGCTGCCCCTCACCAATAAAACCCCACGCCGACTGCTCTCTGCTGGAACCGAAACAAAGCGGGGCGTTCAAGCGGGAACACGGCATTGCCTTTGACGATGATCCAGAGCAGTTCATGGAAAAAAACGACAACAAAGAGCGGTTCTCCAGGTGGATGTACGAATTTGACAAGTGCATCAAGTGCTACGGGTGCCGAAACATCTGTCCGGTCTGCTTTTGCAATGAGTGCAGCCTGGAGAACCCCGACCTTGTTGAAACGGGCAAACTGCCGCCGGACGTGCCGATTTTCCACCTGATCCGGGCAAGCCACATGGCAGGCCGGTGTATCGACTGCGGACTGTGTGAAGAGGCCTGCCCGGCGGACATTCCCCTGCGCCTTCTCTACCGGGAAATGAACCGGATCGTCTCCCGGGTGTTTGACTACCGGCCCGGAGAATCCATGGAGAAATCTCCGTTTACAACCATCGGACAGGGCGTAACCCTGACCCCCAAACCAATGGCGGCGACAGCCGGGGAGACCAGCAATGAACTATAAATTTGTACCATCGGTATGCTCCTATTGCGGAACAGGATGCGGCGTTCTTTTTGAGGTGATTGACAACAAGATCCATTCCACCCTCCCTTTGAAATCCCACCCGGTAAACCAGGGCAAACTCTGCATCAAGGGGTGGAACCTCCACGAATACATCAACAGCTTCATGCGCCTGAAAACGCCCCTGATCAAAGAGGAGGGAACCTTTCAAAAGGCAACCTGGGACGAGGCCGTTTCCCATGCCGCAGCAGCCTTCACCCGAATCAGGGAAAAAGAGGGGCCCGATGCCCTGGGCGTACTGGTCTCGGCCAAAATCACCAATGAAGAGAACTACCTGGCCCAGAAATTCACACGGGCCGTCCTTGGCACCAACAACGTGGACCATTGTGCACGGCTGTGACACTCTTCCACAGTGGCAGGTCTTGCCGCTGCATTTGGAAGTGGTGCCATGACAAATTCCATTGCCGAATTTGAAGAGCACTCACAGGTGATCTTTGTGATCGGGTCCAACACCACGGCCTGTCATCCCCTCATTGCCAGCAGAATCATCCGGGCCAGGGAGAACGGTGCCAAACTCATCGTGGCTGACCCGCGAAACATCCAGCTGGCAAGGATGGCAGACCTTTGTGTCAACCATCGCCTGGGATCGGATGTTGCCCTGCTCAACGGAATGATGCATGTGATCATCAAAAACGACTGGCACGATTCAGCCTACATCGACCAGCGGTGTGAGGCCTTTGAAGACCTGAAAAAGGCCGTGGCGCCCTATACCCCTGAAAAAGCAGGAAAAATCACCGGGGTGGACCCCAAAGCCATTGAAGCCCTGGCTGAAATCTACGCCACCCACTCTCCGGCAGCCCTGCTCTACGCCATGGGTATCACCCAGCACACCACCGGGGTGGACAACGTCAAGTCCTGCTGCAACCTTGCCATGCTCTGCGGCAATGTCGGGATACCCGGCGGCGGGGTCAACCCCCTCAGGGGCCAGAACAACGTCCAGGGAGCCTGTGACATGGGGGGACTGCCCAATGTCTTCACGGGCTACCAGCCTGTGACGGACACCAAGGCCCGGGAAAAATTCTCACAGAAATGGGACTGCTCCCTCTCCGGCACCCCCGGCATGACCATCACCGACATGATCACCGCCATTGACCAGGGCAAAATCAAGGGGCTCTACGTGATCGGCGAGAACCCCAAACTCAGTGATCCCGATTGGAACCACCTCAACCGGGCCCTCAAGAAACTCGACTTTCTTGCCGTCCAGGATATCTTTTTGTCGGAAACCGCTCAGATTGCCGATGTGGTGTTTGCATCGGCCGCCCTTGGAGAACGGGAAGGCACCTTTACCAACACCGAACGGCGGTGCATGGTGACGCGAAAGGCCGTGGAGCCCGTGGGCAACGCCATGGCGGACTGGAAGATCATCGCACGGCTTTCAACGGCCATGGGCTACACCATGGCCTACGACACGGCCGAGGAGATCTTCACGGAGATGGCCTCCCTGACCAAAAGCTACCAGGGCATGACCTATGCCCGGCTCGGCATTGACGGCCTTCAATGGCCCTGTCCCGATGCCGACCACCCCGGCACCCCCTATCTCCACCGGGAAACCTTTGCCAGGGGCAAGGGGAAATTCCACGCCGTTGATTACAAGGATCCTGCCGAGCTTGCCACCCAAGCGTTTCCCTATCTGCTGACAACGGGGAGGATGTTTGCCCATTTCCATACCGGCACCATGACCCGGGTGTCGTCCCACCTGGATGTGGAACAGACCACCGGATATATTGAAATGCATCCAGGGGATGCACAACAGCTCAAGGTCGCTTCCGGAGATCCGGTTCGAATCACCTCAAAAAGGGGAGAAATGGAGGCACCAGTGCGCATCAGCACCTCGGTTCAGCCGGGAAATCTCTTTCTGCCCATCCATTTCGGGGAGAATCCCACCAATATTCTGACCAGTTCCGACGCCTTTGATCCCCTGGCCAAGATACCCGAGTTCAAGGTGGGCGCCGTAAAAGTGGAGCGGCTCATCCAGTAGCAAAAGCCGCCGCCCCCCTCGGCCTCATTCTTGCCTTCCATGGCCAGGGACCAGACCATCAAATCAGGCCAGAACCAAATCGTTTTTCTGATTCTCCTGCCAAAACAAAAGATGCGAAAAAGGGTCATATATAACCAATGGTCATACATGACCCTTTTTTGCAACTGTTGCCGCCTGCCTTGATAGTGTCATTTTAAATTAATTATTCTTAAAAATCAGAATGATAGGCGATGTGCCACCGAGTTTTGGCAAGCTGGCACAACAATTGAAATGTGAAGTATGCGAGAGACGGTTATCCTTAACGATTGCACAAACGCACGAGGAGAACGATTCCAAATAGAATAGGGCAAAGCAGCACCAGGATTTATGGTACGAGAAAAAAAGGGGTAAATCCGTGCCAGCACCTGACCGGCCTCGATCCGGTCTGCGCCCGTGACGCAGGGCAGGCCGTATCCCCGGGCGATGATGGAGGTGTCTCCATGCTGGTATTCATTTTAAATGCGGCAATCTAAAACAAGGAGGGGAAAAAAATGAGAAAAAAAATTTTTATTGCGGTTGTTTGTCTTGCTGTGGGCGGTGTTTTGCCCATGTTCGGAGGCCTTGTCCTGGCAGGGGATATATCTTTAGAGGATAAGAAGACGTACATGCCCGTGGTGATCGAAAAGAGCTTTGAACAGATTATGAAAAAAGATGCTGCTGAAAAGTCAAAGTATGACAGCCGGCAGCAGGAGCTGCTGAAAAAACGCTATGAC
>JAWOGI010000249.1:0-3056 GCA_046496975.1 Desulfobacteraceae bacterium
TTCTCATGGTGAAAACCCTTCTGGGCGGAGGGGGAGCATCCCGGAGAACCGCAGCCATCGCCCTTGGCATGCTCAGGGGGTAATTTTTTTCTTTGACTTTTCATGGATTTGTGGTTTTTTACAAGAGACATGAGACAAGAAACAAGAGACAGGAAACAGGAAACAGGAAACAAGAGACATCCCCCATGAGCAGCGTGCTCACAACAAACCATGAAAGCCATCAGCCGTCAGTAACCACCAGGGTACTGGAAGCTGATAACGGAGTACTGAAGGCTGAAGGCTGGCGGCTGACGGCTGACGGCTGAAGGCTTTCTTATAAAATATATATGGAGAGGTAAATTATTAACGTAAATGACACTTGATTTAGCACTTCTATTTGTCTGTCTTGTTCTTTCGGGTTTTTTTTCTTCTGCTGAAACAGCACTTTTTACCCTGAGCAAGGTCAAGGTGCTTCATCTTGCCAAGGACGGCAAGAAGGTGGACAATCTGATCTTGAAAATGAAAGCGGATTCCCACAAGCTGCTCACCACCATTCTCATCGGCAACAACATCGTCAACATCGGTGCATCTGCCATAGCCACTGCCCTTTCCATCAAATTTTTCAATTCCAACGCCGTTGGCATTGCCACGGGGGGCATGACCCTTTTGATCCTGATTTTCGGTGAGATTTTCCCCAAATCCTTTGCCGCGTATAACAATATCCTCGTTGCCAGGATCGTTATTTACCCGCTTTTCTGGCTTTCCAAAATTTTTGTCCCCTTGATTGTCTTTTTGAATTTTATTCCAAAGATGCTGGGCACCTTTGACAAGCTTCCCTCGGTAACCGAAGACGAGCTGATGACAATGGTTGAGGTGGTGGAAGAGGAGGGGGAGATCAAGAAAGAGGAGAAGCAGCTCATCTCCAATATTTTTGATTTTGATGATACAAGTTCTTCCGAAATCATGACTCCCCGGACAGACATGTTTGTCATTGATGTGAACGATTCCCTGGATATCACCTTTCTCCTGGATTCAGGGTACACAAGAATTCCCGTGATTGATGCCACCATTGACAATATTGTCGGCGTCCTCAACATCAAAGATCTCTTTGGAGAATTTTACACAAACAGCCTCTGTCAACAGTGTGAACCCGTCAAGACAGAAGAGGTGATGAAAGAGCCCTATTTTGTTCCGGAATCCAAAAAACTCGACACCCTTCTCCACGAGTTCAAGCGCATGAAAAACCACATCGGCATTGTCATCGATGAATACGGGGGCGTATCCGGCCTTGTCACCCTTGAGGATGTTGTTGAGGAGATCGTTGGTGAGATCGTTGACGAGAGCGACAATTTTGATCCCGAAGTGGTGCGCCTCAAAGGGAAAAAATGGATTGTCCAGGGAAAAATCGACATATCCGACATCAACCAGATCCTCTCCCTGGATATTCCCGAATCAAACGATTACGACACCTTCTCCGGGTATGTCCTGGAAAAAATGGGCAAGATTCCCGAACCGGGGGAGACCCTTCACATCGACAAGTACACGGTAACGGTGAAAGAGCGGGACGGAAACAGGATCAAGACCTTTGTCTTTAAAAAAGAGTAAAAAGAGCTTGACAATTGAAAAAGTCCTGTATATAGATGGGGCTATATCAGCTTCAGGGCAGGGAAGGCCTGCCGTTTTTAAATACCAGCTGTGTCACCTATTAAAAGCAGGAACTAAAAGGAAACCGATCTCCACAATGAATTTTTCAGCCGCAAGCCGCTATTTTTTTTATTTCTGGTACTATTTTTATACCGGGCTGTTTGTGGTGCGCTTTCAAGAGTGATACAGAAGAAATAAAAAGCGAAAAGCCGCAGCAGACCCAGCCAAAAGGTCTCTGCGGCTTTTCTTTTTTTTCGGGAGGGCTGCAGAAACCAAAAAAATCTGCAGCCCTTTTTTCTTTTTAAAAGGAGAAAAAAATGTCCGTCATAGGCAAACAGATCCGCATGGAAAGGATCATCAATCGCGAAACCGGAAAAACCATTGTGGTTCCCATGGACCACGGCATCTCCATTGGCCCGGTCAATGGGATTTTAAACATGAAAGAGACCGTTCAAAAGGTGGCCAAAGGCGGCGCCAACGCCATTGTTGAGCACAAGGGGCTGGTGGGAACCGGGCTCCGTGGCCGGGGGCCGGACATCGGTCTCATCGTTCATCTCTCCGCCTCCACAGACCTGTCACCAGCGCCCAACGCCAAGACCCTTGTCTGCACGGTAGAAGAGGCCATAAAGCTCGGGGCAGATGCCGTCTCCATCCATGTGAATCTGGGCAACGGGGACGAAACCCGGATGCTCAACGATTTCGGCAGGGTGAGCCGCATTGCCGGCGAATGGGGTATGCCGCTGCTGGTGATGATCTACCCCAGGGGAGAAAAAATACCCAATCCCTATGACAAGGATGCGGTAAAACACGCCGCCCGGGTGGGATGCGAGATGGGGGCCGATATCATCAAGGTCTCCTACACCGGCAGCAAAGAGAGCTTCCAGGAGGTTGTCCAGGGCTGTTCCGCGCCTGTTCTCATTGCCGGCGGTGAGAAAATGGACTCGGACAGGGATGTGCTGGTCATGGTCAAGGATTCCATCGATGCCGGGGGAGCCGGGATTTCCATCGGCAGGAACGTGTTCCAGCATGCCGATCCCACCGGAATGGTCCAGGCCATGGGTGCCATTGTCCATGAAAACCGCTCCGTTGATGAGGCAATGGCGATCCTTGCCGGCTGACCCTGATTTCCTCCACGGCAGGTCCGGAGTAATGATCAAGAGCTAAGGGATCTTCCAAAAAATAATCCACGCATCTTGCTTGTCTTTTTGCCCGTCTCCTGCGTTGCGCCAATGGGACATATTTCAATATAGACATGCCGCACCCGGTTGAAAAACAGGGTTACGGCTGCCACGATAATCAGCAGAAACGTGTTGATGCTGCCGGCAACCGCACCGATATCCGACCAGAGCCCCTCATGGCCGGCCATGAACAGAAACTGTTTTAATATGTGGCCGCCGGAGCGGGAAATGGCAAATCCGGCCAGACAGCAGCAC
>JAWOGI010000180.1:0-24077 GCA_046496975.1 Desulfobacteraceae bacterium
TTTGCTCCAGTGATCCCTCTAGGTTTATACAAAGAAAAGCTTAAAGAGCGTGAAGTCCCTGAAAGTACAATTAATTCTAAGATCAATTCAATAAAAGAACAAAAGGTTACCTCTTTATTTTATTTGCCTAAAGGTGGAAACTTAGATTCGGATCATATAGTCCCTCTTGACGATTTACTGGCCCGAAGTGACGATTTTGAGGATCACCGTTCCGCCGCACACCCGGCTGCCCCTGCACAGTCATCCGGTGATCAATGCCGGGGTGCTGCTGAAAGGAGAGCTGACCGTGACAACCGAAGCTGACGAGCAGCTGCACCTGAAAGCCGGGGATCCCATTGTCGAGGTGGTTGACAAATGGCATTACGGGGAAAACCCGGGAAATGACCCGGCTGAAATCATCGTCTTCTATGCCGGTGTCCGGGGAGAGCCCATAACTGTAACGGAGAGGGCCGGTCCGTGACAGATGGAGATCCCTGGCAAACCGGACAGTTCCTCTTCAAAGCTTTGAAAACAGAGATCGACCGCTTTGGAGATCTCCTCTGAACAGGAATTGCTGATGAAGGGGTAACGTAAGGATTAGAAACGTTCATGTCGGATATTATTGAAAAACTGCACGGCTCCACCATCCATCACGGGCCTTTCAATAACCGGATATTTCTTTTAAAACTGTCGGCAGGAGACTGTCCCGGCATTTTGTCGGAATTGGATGAGATGGCTAAGGAGAGAGGGTATACGAAAATCATTGCCAAGGTGCCGGGAGGAATGGCAGACGATTTTATACGAAAGGGATATCACTCCGAGGCCCGCATTAAGGGATATTTCAGAGGAGGGACCAGCGATCCGGACGTCTTGTTTATGGTCAAATACCGGGGTACCCAAAGGGCCGTTGATACAGATGAGGAAGGTACCCAATCGGTGCTTGATAGAGCTGTGGCGGAAAGGCGAGCAGGCGTTCCCGCTCGGCCCCCCTCTTCCTATGTATGCCGGCCGGCGGATAAATCCGATACCTCAAAAATGGCGGAGCTCTACAGGAAGGTTTTTCCAACTTATCCTTTTCCCATAGATGATCCCGGTTTTCTTGCCCAGACCATGGATAATGACTGTCGGTATATGGGCGTCTGGAAAGAAGGACAACTGGTCAGTCTGGCTTCAGCAGATATGGATGTAACGGAAAAAAATGCTGAAATGACGGATTTTGCGACTCATCCCGACCATAAGGGCCGCCGGTTTGCCGGTCTTCTCCTGAATCGACTGGAAACCGTAATTGCAGATGAGGGAATCAAAACCGCCTACACCATTGCAAGGACCCGCTCCTTTGGTATGAATATCACCTTTTCCCGGGCCGGTTATTGTTTTGCCGGTACGTTGGTTAACAACACCAATATTTCCGGCAATATTGAAAGTATGAATGTGTGGTATAAATCTCTTTCAAAAAAGCCTGTTATTGCCGGGGGGAAGTAGGTGACCCCAGTGGAGGGTGTGGTCGACGATTTCCCTTTTAAAGGGTGTTGCGTTTCTTCCCCCCTGGATCACATGCCGGTAAAGCCCGGCATTGGTGATATCCCCCACCAGAACCGCTCCAACAAGCCTTGTCCCGTCGGCGCTGAACACCATTTTCCGGTAGGCGGTACTGGATGCCCGGGCATGGACCTCTATCGCCTTGCCCCTGGTATGGACCTCTCCCATGGAGACAAAGGGAAGATTGGCCACCTGGGTGGCGTTGAGTATGCCGAAGGTTCCCGTGTAGGCGGTTTTGATCCCGGCCATGTTCAGGCCGGCACACCGCCCCATTTCAACGGCGTTGGTCCACAACGCCGTCATGACCGGCCTGCCGGATACCGGGTCATGGGTAACGGCCACATCCCCTGCGGCATAGGCATGGGGCCGGGTGCAGCGGGTATACCGGTCCGCCCTGATGCCCTTTTCAAGTTCAATGCCGCTGTCTGTGAGGAATTCCACGTTGGGCCGCACCCCCTTGCCGATGCACACCATTTCACAGGAAATCCGGGTGCTGTCGGCCAGCAGCACCCCCTCCACGCCGTTTTTTCCGGAAAGAACCGCCTGTGCAGACGCTTTTGTTTTGATCTCAAGTCCGGCACCGTCCAGGGCGTTGCGGAGAAGAAAAGCGTCATCGGGCTCCATGAGCTGGGATAAAATTTCCGGAGAGTAGACCACCAGGGTTACCCGGATGCCCTTTTCCAGCAGGGCAAAGGCCGCCTTGAGGTTCAGCAGCCCCCCGCCCAGAAGAACGGCATGTTCTGTCTGCTTTGCCCGGGCCGCCATTTGCCTTGCATCATCAAGGGTTCTTAGGGCAAAGACGCCGGGGGTTTTTGTTCCCCGGATATCCGGGGGGATATGGGGCCGGCTTCCCGTGGCAAAGAGGATCTTTTCGTAGGCGGCCTGGTCGCCGTTCGCCAGGGTGATTTGCCGGGTTTGGAAATCGACATCTTTTATCCGGCTCTCTGTTCGCACCTCAATGCCCGGTGCCGTGTAGGGCCCGAATCCTGCCATGCCCATGGTTTTAGGTCGTTTTTGACCGGAAACCAGGTAGGGGATCATGGGTCTGAAATAGGGCTGATCCGGTTCTTCCGTGAAAAGCACAATCCGGCCCTGGGGGTCCCTGGACCGGATGGTATGGGCCGCTGCCATTCCTGCGGCACTGGCCCCTGCAATCAGGTAGTCAATGCGCTCCATGTCATTCCCCCTCGCCCCCGGCCTTTGACAATTCCCCGGAGGCCTGTTTGCGTACGGATTTTGAATAATCCGCCACCGTATCAAACACCAGTGCGCCGGTGGGACAGGCCGAGACACAGGCCGGCACGTCGCGATCCGGACACCGGTCACACCGATAGGCCTTCCCCGCTTCCACGTGACGGCCGATGACTCCGTAGGGACAGACCATGACACAGGTCCAGCACCCGATGCACCTGTCAGGGTCCGTGATCACCACGCCGTTTTCGTTTCTGGAGATGGCCCCGCTGATACAGGCGTACATGCAGGGGGCATCGTCACACTGGCGGCAGACAATGGGGATCTTTTTATCCGGTTTGGCCCACTCCACATAGATCCTGGATCGGGGCGCAACAGGTTCGGCAACGGCACCGAAGAGGGTCTTTTCCGTGGAGTGTTCCACGGCACAGGCTATCATGCAGGAGAGGCATCCCAGGCACCGGTTGGGTTTTACAAATATCTCTTTTGGCTGTGACATAGGAGCCTCCTTTATATGCCCAGGGCATTTCGTTTGGCATCCATATGGGTGATCATGAGTTGTGCCCCTTTTACCGGATCGGTTTCCACGGCAAAGGCTGCCCCCACAACATCCCTGGCTGTCTGGGTCAGAACTTCGGTGACCAAGGGACTGCCAAGGACCTGGGGAACGGTTCCAAGCACCGTAAAAATCCCCGACGACACCACATAGGCGCCGATGCTCACCGCCTTTTCACTCATCCACTCCGGTGCCGCCCCGGCCACGGGAAGATCGCTGATATCCACCCCCAGGGCATCGGCAATGGCGGCACACACCGTCAGAATCCGGCTGATATCCACGCAGGAGCCCATGTGGAGCACAGGGGGAATACCAAGGGCCTCACACACGCCTTTCAACCCCTTTCCGGCCTGCACCGAGGCTTCGGGGAGCATGAGCCCCGCCTTGGCGCAGGCAATGGCGTTGCACCCGGTGGAGACCACCAGAACATCGTTTTTAACAAGCTCCCGGACCAGTTCAACATGGCCCTGGTCGTGGGTGATCTTGGGATTGTTGCACCCCACCACCCCGGCAATGCCCCTCACTTTGCCGGATTTTACCGCATCCAGGAGGGGATCCAGCGTGCCGCCCAGGGCCGTAATGATGGCCTCGGCGCTGAACCCCACCATGCAGTCGGTCTTGTCATCGGGGATGAACACCCTGTTTTCATTGCGCCGGGAAAAATTGTCCACGGCGGTTTCCACTATTTTTCCGGCGATCTCCATGGCCTCTTCTTCGTTGAACGCCATGTGAACGGCACCGGGGAATTTCGCCTTGGGCGATGTGGAGATGAACCGGGTGTGGAAACAGTCACACAAATCCCCCAGGGAGGGCATGATGCACTGGACATCAACGACGATGGCCTCCACCGCCCCGGTCATCACAGCCAGCTCCTGCTGAAGAAAATTGCCGGCAATGGGGATGCCGTGGCGCATGATGATTTCGTTGCCCGTACAGCACATGCCGACCACATTGATGCCCTTGGCACCGGCGGCTTTTGCCCGGTCCACCAGTGCCGGCTGACCGGCGGCGGCAACGATCATCTCGGAAAGAACCGGTTCGTGGCCGTGGGCAATGATATTGACCTGGTCGGCTTTCAAGACCCCCAGGTTGGCCTGGGACCGGACCGGCTCCGGGGTGCCGAACAGCACGTCGGATATTTCCGTGGCAATGGCCGATCCGCCCCAGCCGTCTGCGATGGAGGCCTTGAGTCCCTGGAGAATCAGGTTCACCGGGTCATTGTCCACGCCAATGTGGGTTCGGTGCATGATCTCAACGATCTCCCGGTCAATTCCCCGGGGATCGATCCCGGCCGCTTGCCACAATGCCACCCGCTTTTCCGGTGCCCGGCGGGTGAACTGCAAAAAGCCCTCCTGTTTGCCGAACTCCCCGTAGACGCACTCTGCAAGGTCAAGGGCGATCTCCCGGGTGCTGCGCTTTCCTGTTTCGATGCCGTACTCCCCGGCCAGGGCGGCGAGTTTCTTCTCATCCGTGATTCTGTATCCTTTGCTTTTCCCCTGGGCCGTCAGCAGCAGGGTGTGGGCCAGATCCCGTCCGTGGTCGGAATGGGCCGCAGCGCCGCCGGCGATCATCCGGATGAGGTTTCGCGCCACGATGATGTCCGCTGTGGCACCGCAGATGCCTTTCTTAGGGCCTGAATCCTCAAAGGGGCTGATGCGGCAGGGGCCCATGTTGCAGTTCCTGCAGCAGACGCCCAGCTCTCCGAACCCGCACTGGGGCAGCATCTTTTCGTATCTGTCCCAGGCCGTTTCAAGACCGTTTTTTCGGGCAACCTCCAGCATCTTACGGGTTGCCGGATCAGCACTTTTATCCAGGAAATTGTCGGATAAAGCCATGGGTCTCATCCTCCTGTTTTATGGTGTGAAAAATACGGCGGGTATGCTTATGTCCTCAAGCATATTCCCATTGTACTGCTTGTGCAAGAAAAAAATCAACCGGAAAAGGCTTGTCCCGGCTCTCCCTCTTGGACAGCCGGAGCATTTATTGGCCACGCCCCCGGCGAACAGTGACGGACTCGCCCCCGATGCCCCAATTGTCCGTATCTATCTCTTCGATGACGACAACCGTTGTGGAAGGGTTTTTGCCAAGAACCGTGGACAACAAATCCGTTACTCCTTTGATCAGCTCTGTTTTCTGATCACACGTGGCTTTCTCTTTTGTGATTTTTATATTGACGTAGGGCATGATCTCCTCGGCTGTTTGATGGGGTTGTGTTTCATGCAGTGCCTGCATTTTCTAAACATCAAAAAAAATCAACTTCCTGATATTTGTTCAATTATGGGCACCGTTCGACAATGAGTATACACCATGAAGCCGGCACAGGCAAAATTTTTTAATGGAAAAGTCCTTGTCCTTTCATTGCGGTAAACACCCCTGCCTGTGCCTCCATGGAAAATCAGAATTGCAGGTCACCTCCCTTGACAAGCGCTGGTTGTTTGGTTATTATGCCAAATAAGAAAATGGAGGTTGTGATGAATCAGAGCATCAGAGACAGATATGAA
The DNA here is from genome assembly GCA_046496975.1 of Desulfobacteraceae bacterium. Lineage (GTDB taxonomy): Bacteria > Desulfobacterota > Desulfobacteria > Desulfobacterales > Desulfobacteraceae > DATFJZ01. The sequence goes on from JAWOGI010000180.1 coordinate 5,767, forward strand.
ATCAGGGCCGCTATCATGAAGGCTCTCGGCCATCCGAGTCGTCTGTTTATTGTGGACGAGCTCAGCCGGCGGGATCGTTGCGTGTGCGAATTGACGGAAATGATAGGCGCAGATATTTCTACAATTTCCAAGCACCTGTCCCTCTTGAAGGAGGTTGGGATAGTGGATTCCGAAAAACGAGGCACCCAGGTGCACTATCGATTGGCTGCTCCCTGCGTGCTCGGGTTCTTTTGTTGTCTTGAGGATATGGTTCGGGCCAATGTAGATACAGGGATGCAGAGCCTGCAAGAAGATGTGAGTCAATAGGGACGTGGGCGGTACAAAAAAGAGACCTTTTGCTCCCATGGGATGCCGAAAACTTATTTTATCCTGATAAGGAGTTGTCGGGTAGAACTGAAACCGAATAGAGGAGAGATGTATGAATATTAAGGAACGGTATAAACTGCTAATTCTGGCGGCAATTTTTCTCATTGCTTACTATGTCCCCTGGAATCATGAAGTCATTCGCCAGGCCGGCCTGGAGGCTTTCATGATGCTCAGGGAGTATGCCCGGGAGCATGTGTTGACCTGTCTGATTCCGGCCTTTTTTATTGCCGGAGCCATTGCCGTATTTGTTTCCCAGGCGTCGGTGATCAAATACTTCGGAGCCCAGGCCAACAAACTGCTTTCCTATTCAGTGGCCTCGGTGTCCGGAACGATTCTGGCTGTATGTTCCTGCACCGTACTCCCTCTTTTTGCGGGCATCTACTCACGGGGGGCAGGCATCGGACCGGCCACGGCATTTCTCTACTCCGGTCCGGCCATCAATGTCCTGGCCATTGTGTTCACCGCCCGTGTGCTGGGCTGGCAGCTGGGCCTGGCCCGGGCCGTCGGAGCCATAATATTTGCGGCAGTTATCGGCCTTTCCATGCATTTTATTTTCCGCAAAGAAGATGAACAGCGTCAGGCCGGTCAGATGCATCTGCCGGAGGAGGAAGAAAAGGGCCGGTCACTTTTGCAGGAAGGGCTGTACATGCTCGTACTGGTGCTTATCCTTATATTTGCCGCCTTTGCCAGCCCGGGAGAGGATGCCGCCGCACTGTGGAAGACCATCTTCCAGGCCAAGTGGTTTGTTACTGCGGGATTGCTCGTGATCCTGGGATTTATGCTCAAGTCCTGGTTCAAGCGTGAGGAGCTGGGTGAATGGGTGGATTCCACCTGGGGCTTTATGAAGCAGATTTTTCCCCTGCTTTTTGCCGGAGTGCTTTTTGCAGGCTTTTTCCTGGGACGACCGGGGAACCCGGCGCTGATACCAGAGTACTTCGTGGCCGAGCTGGTGGGGGGCAATTCCCTCTGGGCCAATTTGTTCGCAGCCCTGGCCTCGGCTTTAATGTACTTCGCCACTCTGACCGAGGTTCCCATTCTTCAGGGACTGATCGGGTCTGGTATGGGCCAGGGACCCGCTCTGACAATGCTTTTGGCCGGCCCGGCCCTTTCCCTGCCCAACCTGATCGTCATCGGCAGTGTCATGGGCTGGAAAAAAACGTCTACTTTTGCAGGTCTTATTGTTGTTTTGTCCACGATTTCGGGCATGACCTATGGGACCTTTTTTGTATAATATTTAAAACTTAAGATGAGGAGAACATTATGGACATTAAAGTACTCGGACCGGGTTGTGCCAAATGCGAGCAAACAGAACAGGTGGTTATGAATGTCTTGCAGGAAACCGGAGTTGCAGCCAATGTGGAGAAAGTGACCGGAACCATGGACATCGCCAGTTACGGGGTGTTCGGTACTCCGGCGGTTGTGGTGGATGGTGAAGTCAAGGCCGTTGGGAAAATCCCCTCCAAAGAGGATGTGAAAAGCTGGATCCAGAATGGCTGAAAATTGAAATTCCGTGCTGAAAAACCGCGATTTGCCCCAATCGGGTGCCGGGAACGATCAGTTTTCGGCATTTGAAAGGTTTGCAAGGAGCTTCGATTATGAAATGGTATACCCGAACAGCAACGTCTTTTTTCAAAAAAACAGATCTGCACCTCCCCTTGACACAATCCTTATGGCAGGTTCCCGTCCTTCTGGTTATGGCCCTGGTTCTCGCTTTGAGCGTCAACCACTGGCGGTCCGACGGCATTCCGCTGCCTGGAGACTGGTCGGTGGACAACCGGCTTTCGGATGACTCGGGAAGCAGCCTGATCATTTCCCTGGACCGGGCCGAAACCTTGTTTGAAACAAAGGCGGGCCTCTTTTTGGATGCACGGCCGGTGACGCAATACAAAGCCGGCCATATTCGAGGAGCAGTGAATATCCCCTGGGAAGAGGTCGACAGATTTTTCATGGAGGCGTACGACCGTCTGGAAAAAAGAGAGGTGATCATTACCTATTGCGACGGGGAGAGCTGCAATTTGAGCCATGAACTGGCCCTCTTCCTCAAGGAGATGGGTTTTGGCAATGTGCATGTGCTGGTTAACGGCTGGTCGCTCTGGCAGGAGGAAGGGCTGCCGGTCAGTGGGCAGCAATGAAGCCAGATTTTTAAACAGGAGTTGGTATGGATATGTCACCGGGATTCGGTAATACTGGTAAAAACCAGTCCAAAAAGAATGATTTAATTATCACAAAGGGTGCCTATCACCTCATGCGTCTTCTGCTGGGAGGGGTGTTTATATATGCGAGTTATGATAAGATTTTGCACCCTGAAGCATTTGCCGAGGCGGTTTACAACTATCAGATTCTGCCGGACGGCCTCGTCAACCTGACGGCTCTGATGCTGCCCTGGCTGGAACTTCTGTTGGGGCTGTTTCTGATTGCCGGAATCTGGCTGCCGGGAGTGACACTCATAAGTACCGTTTTACTGGGGGTGTTCATCAGCGCTTTGGTGTTTAATCAGGTTCGGGGGCTGGATATCCATTGCGGCTGTTTTTCCACAGACACCAGTGAAGGTCCGGCCGGCACCCTGACGATTATGCGTGACCTGTTTTTTCTGTGTGTTTCGATATTTCTTGTCTGGTGTGTTTTTCTGATAAGACCCCGGAGGTGTAATGCAGAGTCCGGCAGCAGAAGCACTGTTTTGAATTTATAAGAAAGTCGTGGTGCGCCGGCAGCCGATTCGGGGTATTGCCCTACGCTCATGGAGCCAGGGCTCCTCTTCGAGTCACGCAGCCCGTCCATGGGCTGCCGCTCAAAACCGCTACGGGCAAAACCCCGAACCGGCTGCCTCTAATTCGACTTTCATTGTTTGTTGTGACCACGCTGCTCATGGGGGGTATTACACTAGATGGGGTAAATTTGTTTTTGGTGAAATAATTTCAGCCCGAGGAGGCTTGATCATGATCCGTTTCCTGATCCGTTCTCTGATAGTTTTGGTGGCTACCTTTTTTTGTCTCTGTTCTCCGGCTACTGCCCTTGATGGGCAGCAGATCCGACAGGACTATAAGGATGCCGTTTTTGAGATCTCCACTGTCAAGGAGGGGCTGTATGAAAACGCCCCGGCCATTGTGGTCTGTTTTACCGCCCCCCTCTTTCGGGAAAAGCTTGAGCCCCGGCACCTGGTTCTCAAGGGAGGAACGGCGGACCACTGGATCATCAAAGAGGACGCAACCCGCCTGATCTTTCCCTTTGTTGAGCCGGAAACAGAGTATGAGATTGTCGTGTCCGGCGAGATACAGGACATCAACGGCCAGAGCCTCGGCACCACGGTCCGGCGTTCCCTGACGACCCGAAAACGCGAGCCCTATGTCAGCTTTGCCTCCAGCGGTCATCTGCTCAGCCGGTCCAGCCCCAAAAGGCTGCCCGTGACCACGATGAACATCGATGCCGTGGAGATCGATTTCTTTGCCGTCCATCCTTCCAATATCCCGGGATTTTTAAAGAAAATGGGCGGCAACGGTCAGAAGGGCTTCTACCTTCTCAACCAGATCCGGCAGTTCGGCGACCTGGTCTATTCGGGCCGGTTCGACCTGAACCCCGTGAAAAACCAGCGCACCGTTTACAACATCGATCTTCAGGCCATCAAGCCCCTCAACGAACCCGGGGTGTACGCCGCTGTGATGAAAAAGCCCGGCCGCTACGAGTACAGGTACGAGTTCGCCTACTTCATGCAGACCGACATCGGCCTGCACGTGAGGCGCTACAGCGAGGGATTTGATGTCTACGCCCGGGACATCACAACGGGCCGGCCCCTGGAACGGGTCGACATCACCACCCTGGACGACAAGGGAAGAGAGGGGAGCACCAGAACCACCGACGACCAGGGAAGGGCCCGGTTTCACAACCGCCAGGGCATGGACTGGATCGTGGCCAGGAAGGGGAACCAGTTCTCCGCCCTCTGGCCTGAGAAAACCGTTCTGGACCTTTCCGGCCTGAAAAACCCCGTCACCTCCCACGCCCCCTACCAGATCTACCCCTGGGGCCCCCGGGATCTCTACCGGCCCGGGGAGAAGGTTGCCATCGACATCCTGGTCAGGGACTACGACGGCAAGGCTCCCCCCCTGCTGCCCATCCAATACACCCTTTTCCGGCCCGACGGTGGCAGGGGAGTTACGGGAACCCTTCAGCCGTCCAAGAGGGGATTCTACACCTTTGAACATCAGATACCCGGTTCGGGAAAGACCGGCCGCTACCGGATACGGCTCGGATTTGCCGACACCGCTGCAGCCGATTACAACTTTCAGGTGGAGGAGTTTCTCCCCGAGCGCATGGACCTGGTGCTGTTTGACGGATCTCCGGAGAAGAAGATGGCTAACAGCAAGGGGCCGGTGGTGGTGCCCGTGGCCTCACGCTACCTCTACGGATCACCGGCAGGGGGCAGCAGGGTCGACGGTGCGGTCACCGCCGGCATGGATCCCCACCCCTTTGACCATTTGCCCGACTTTTTTTTTGGAGATCCTGACGAGAAGATCCAGGTGAAGCGCAAAGAGTTCAAAGAGATCCGCCTGGCCAAAGACGGCACCGGTTCTCTGACCATGGACAATCACTGGTCCAAACTCTCCTCCCCGGTGACACTTGCCGTCCAGGCCAGCGTCCATGAGACCGGGGGCCGGCCGGTGACCCGAAAGGCAGCCCTGACCCTGATGCCCGACCATCCCCTCATCGGCATCCAGCCCCAGTTTGACAGGAGGGCCGACGCCGACACCACCGCTGACATCAAGGTGGGGTGCCTTGACCGGCAGGGAAAGTGGATGAAAAACCGATCCATAACCGTCTCCCTGGTAAGAATGGAGCGCAACTGGTACTGGCGGTACAGCAGCGGTCAGGGGTGGCACTGGGCCTTTGACGAAACCCCGGTGACGGTCTTTTCACGCAAGGTTGATCTTGGAGACCAGCAGACCGTCCAGGTGGGACTGCCCCTGACATGGGGAGAGTACCGGGTGGAGGCCACTGACGGCAAATCCGTTACCGCCTTCCGTTTCCAGACGGCGGGGTCGTGGTGGCGCAACGCCGACACAAGGAGCGCCAGAAAACCCGACCTTGTCAGCCTGGGGTTTGAAAAGAGCGCCTACACCCCCGGCGATGCAGCCACCCTGGTTATCCGTCCCCCCCAGGACGGCCTGGCTCTGGTCACCGTCGAGAACTCGGACACCGTTCTCTTCACCCGGTACCTTCCCGTTGCCTCCGGGGGCACCCGGGTGACCATCCCCACCGAAAGATCCTGGAAGCGCCACGATCTCTACGCCTCGGTGATGGTGGTTCGCCCCGGGGACATGACCCAAACCCCCGTGCCGGCCAGGGCCTTTGGTATGGTTCACCTTCCCCTGGAGCGCAGCAGCCGGCTGCTGGACGTTGCCATTGACGCCCCTGAACAGGTTCAGCCCAACGGCCGGGTCGAGGCCACCATCCAGGTTGGTTCAAAGGATCCCCTGCCCCGGGAGACCAGGGTGGTGGTCTCTCTTGTGGATGTGGGTATCCTCAACATCACCCGGTTTGCCACCCCCGACGCCGGAGCCTATTTTTTCGCCCCCCGGCGGTACAATGTGGAGGTGGCCGACAACTTCGACCAGGTGGTGGACAACCTCGGGCCTGAAACGGCCCAACAGCGGTTCGGCGGAGGGTTCAAAGAAGCCATGGCCCAGCTTGCCCGGGGCGGAGACAAACCCAAGTCCGATGTGCGCATGGTGTCGTTCTTTTCCGATCCCCTCTCCCTGGATGACGACGGCCGGGTCACGGCGGGGTTTGACCTGCCCGATTTCAACGGCCGGCTCCGGTGGATGGTGATGGTGTTTGCCCATGACCGTTTCGGCAAGGCCGACGCCGATACCAGGGTGGCCGCCCGGGTGATCACCCAGCTGGCCATGCCCCGGTTCCTTGCCGGCAAAGACAGCGCCGTCGTGGCCCTGGACCTGGTGAACAACAGCGAAACGGTCCAGGAGCTCTCCGTGGAGATGACCATGTCCGGGGCCCTTGCCCAGCAAACCGAAAGCCGGACAATAACATTGGCAAAAAAAGAGAAAAGCGTGCTTTGGTTTCCCGTGGCGGCGGTCTCGTCCCAGGGCATGGGTACCATGGCCCTTCATGTAAAAAACAGCAGCGGCAAAATCGACATTCGCCGCACCTGGTCCCTGGGCGTTCGCTCCCCCTGGCCCTCTCTCTCCCGGTCCGCCGCGGCCGTGATCCGGCCCGGGGCCGCCTGGACCCCGGCCCTTGAGACAAAAGACCTGGTGCCCGAAACCCTCCGGTTCCAGATGACTTTGTCCGGCCGGCCCGCAATGGACCTTGCCGGCCATTTCCAATACCTGCTGCGTTACCCCTACGGCTGCCTTGAGCAGTCCATCAGTTCGGGTTATCCCTGGGTGGCGGCCGATCCAGCGCAGATGGCTGCCATGGGCCTTGACCGTCAGGTGGAGGAGCGGTTCCAGCAGGAGTGCGACCAGGCCTTCCGTCTGGGGCAGATCGACGCTGCCGTGCAGCGGGTGCTCAACCGGCAGAAGAGCAGCGGCGGGTTCGGCGCCTGGTCCTCCAGCGATCCCGAACATAAATGGCTGACGGTGTATGCCGTCGAGTTCCTCCATGACGCCGGGGAAGAGGGCGGGGCGGTGAATCCCCAGGCCCTGGAAAAGGGGTACAAGCGCCTGCGGGATTATCTCCGGGGCAAGTTTCCCCGGCACCAGAACCAGTGGACCGACGATGTTGACCACTACGCCTTTGCCTTCAGAAGCTATGCCGGGTATCTCCTTGCCAGGGCGGGCATGGCAAGGCTCAGCGATCTTCGCCGCCTGGCCCGGGAGTACCGGGAAAAAACCGGGGATGACGGCCTTGCCTGGATGTATACGGCGGCGGCCCTTCGCCTGGCAGGGGACGAGAAGAACGCCGATCTCGCCTTTCACCGGGCCATGGATCAGCGGTTCCGTGATAAGAAGCGCTACTACGGCACATTCGGATCTGATCTGCGGGATCTGGCAAAAATTGTGGAACTGGCCCTGGTCCACGACTTTGATACCCAGGGTCTGGTGCCGGAGCTGGTGGACCGGGTCAAGCAGCGGCGCTATTTGAGCACCCAGGAGCGAATAACCCTGTTCAAGAGCGCCCTGGTGCTCCATGAAAGGCGAAACGATTCCTGGTCGGCCACCCTGGTAAGCCGGCGGCTGCGCCGGAAGCTTCAACAGGCGCCGGCCTTTACCACCGTTTTTGACCTGGAACAATACCACGGCCTTGAAAAGATTCAGGCCGGCCAAGAGACCGTTTATGCGGACATCCGCCTTACCGGGCAGACCAGAAAGCCGCCCCGGGAAACCTCCCGGGGGATAACCGTTCATCGAAAATTTTACGACACCCAAGGAGAGCCCATAACTCTGGAGACCCTGCCGACGGGCAAGACCGTTCTGGTCCGGCTGGATATCACCGCCGACCGGCGCACCCCCGACGGGCTGGTGGTGGACCTGCTTCCCGCCGGCCTGGAGATCGAAAACCAGAACCTCTCCCGGGCCGCCATGGCCCTGGACGGTATCACCATTGACGGCACCCCCCTGGACAAGCTCAAAACAGAACGCCATATCCGTTACGAGGCGTTCCGCAGCGATCGCTACCTTGCCGCCGTGGATATCCCGGAAAAGGGGAGCGTGGGGCTGTTCTACCTGGTGCGGGCCGTCACCCCCGGCCGGTACCAGATTCCCCCCTCCTATGTGGAGGACATGTACCGGCCCTTTCGGTTTGGCGTGGGCAAAACACCGGGCCGGCTCCGTGTTGTTGAATGAACCCGTTAATCTCCTGCCAAAGAGAGACGGTCGAAACAGATAATGGTAAAAACGTCCTGGCGCGGACCTGCATTGCTGCCGGGGTTCTTTTTCTGCTCTTTGTGCTGATCGACAGGCTCTTGCCCGTTGATTTGGCACCAAAGAGTCCCTCCCGGGTGGTGCTTGCCCGGGACGGCTCCCTGCTGCGTTCTTTTGCCGATGAAAACGGTGTGTGGCGCTATCCCGTCACCGTTGACCAGGTCTCGGCCAACTACCTGGAGGCCCTCATCGCCTACGAGGACCGGTGGTTTTATTACCATCCAGGGGTCAACCCCTTCTCCCTGGTCCGGGCCCTTTTCCAGTGGGCGGTCAACGGCCGGGTGGTCTCCGGCGGCTCCACCCTCACCATGCAGACGGCCCGCCTGGCAAGACCGGTGCCCCGAACGGTTTCGGGCAAGCTTGCCCAGATCTTCACCGCCCTGCAGCTGGAGTTGCGGTTTTCCAAGGAGAGGATTCTCACCTACTATCTGAACCACGCCCCCTTTGGCGGGGTGGTCCAGGGGGTCCAGGCGGCCAGTCTGGCCTATTTCGACCACGGGGCGGACCGGTTGACCCATGCCGAGGCGGCGCTGCTGGCCGTGATGCCCCAGGCCCCCACCCGGTATCGCCCCGACCGCCATCCCGCAGCGGCACAAAGGGCAAGAAACAAGCTTCTCCATCGGCTGGAGCGTCTCCAGGTGTGGCCCTCGTCTGTGATTGCTGCCGCCAGAAAGGAGAAGGTTGCCGGGTGGTCCGTTGAAACGGCCCTGGCCGCGCCGTTGCTGGCACGCCGACTGCACAGTCAGGCTCTTTCTTCGGAGGGGCGTATCGCAACCCTTGTGGACTACCAGCTCCAGCTGGCCATCGAGCAGGTGGCGGCGGATTACGCCGCAGACCTTCCCCCCCGCTGTTCCCTGGCCGTGCTGGTGATGAACAACGACACCGGCGCTGTGGAGGCCTATGCCGGATCGGCGGATTTTTTCAACCCCACCCGGTTTTCCCACGTGGACATGGTCACGGCCCTGCGCTCGCCGGGTTCCGCCCTTAAGCCGTTCATCTACGGCATGGCCCTGGACCAGGGGCTGATCCATTCCCAGAGTCTGCTCATGGACGTTCCCATACAGTTCGAGGAGTTTCGGCCCACCAATTTTACCGGCCGCTTCTCAGGCCCTGTCAGTGCCGCCGAGGCCCTGGCCCGTTCTTTGAACCTGCCGGCGGTGCAGCTTCTCGACCACCTGGGTCCCAGGCGCTTTTATGCCGGCATGGTGAACGCCGGTGTGGCCCTCAAACTTCCCCACGGGGCCGGCCCCAATCTTTCCATGGCCCTGGGGGGATGCGCGACGACCCTTGAAGATCTGGTGGCCGGCTTTGCCTGCCTGGCAGGGGAGGGCAAAACCATCGCCCCCCGATACCAGCCGGGCTCCCCGGTTCGCCGGCACCGCCTCCTCTCCGCCGGAGCCGCATGGATGATCTACCAGATGCTGCTGCCGGAGAAAAAGGGAGCGGTCCGAAAGGAGCATCCCGACCTGGCCGTCAAGACCGGCACCAGCTATGGGTACCGGGACGCCTGGGCGCTGGGGGTGGACCGGAACTACACGGTGGGGGTCTGGACAGGAAGGCCCGATGGGGTACCGGTGCCGGGGCATTTCGGCTCCCGCACGGCAACCCCCCTGCTCAGGGCCGTTGTCCGGATGCTCCCCCGCCACCCAACAGGGATTGCCAGACCCGGTTCCGTTACCCAAAGCATCATCTGCTGGCCCGGGGGGCAGCGGGCCGTTGATGATTCTGAAAGGAGAGGGGAGGGATGTGAGACGGCAAGAAAGGCCTGGCTGCTGGATGAAACCGCCCCCGGGACTCTGACCCGGAAGAGGGATATCCCCGGACCGGCGGTGAAAACGCTCCAGTTGCAGCTGACCCCGGACAAAAAATTCCTGGTTCCCGGGAAATGCAATCAGGACCGGCCGGTACAGGAGACCACAGTGGTGCTCTGGCCCAGGGCACTGGAAAGCTGGCTGCCCCTGTCCCAGCGCAGCTACAGCAAGATCCCGCCGGTGGTGCCGGAATGCTCAACCGTGCCCCATGTGGTCCTGGCCGAACCCGTTGAGATCACAGGGCTTGCCGGAAATGAGATCATCCTGAAAAAAGAGAAGCAAAATGCCTATCCTGTTTTTGATCTGAAGGTTCAGGGAGGCCGGGGTCCCTGGTACTGGTTTGAAAATTCCATTCTGAGGGGCAAAAAAAGAACCTTCCGGTTCGCCCCGGACCATGCCGGCGACTACCAGATCATGGTCATGGACCAGAGCGGGGCGGCGGACCGCATAGAGGTATCGGTCTTTTAAGCTGCCTTTTTATGGGGTCAGGCCTGCGTTATTGACATTATCTATGGCGTTTTTGGGATTATACTGTATAGGGAAGATAATGACAATAACGCAGGCCTGACCCCTCACACTGTGACCCCTCACATTTCCTGCCTGGAAAAGGGTTGACCGGTAAGGTCCGGTTGGGTATTGTGTTTATTATGTGAGAGAATTCATTTCAATGACGGTCCGGCGAAAAAAGATTTATGGCCGGCCATTTAAAGGGGAGGGAATGCCATGCATGTTGTCGGTCTCAAGGGAAGCCCGCGGAAGAAGGGGGTGACCAATTTCCTGTTAGCCACGTTTCTGGATCTCCTTGAAAAAAAAGGGGCGCACATCGATGTCGTCGACGCCTGCCAGGGAGAAATTCATCCCTGCCGGGAATACACGGTCTGTGAAAAGACCGGGTTCTGCCCCATATCCGACGATATGGAGAAAGAAATCTACGGTTTGCTTCGCCGGGCCGACATTGTGGTGGCGGCCAGTCCGGTTTTTTTCTTTGGCATCTCTGCCCAGCTGAAGGCCCTGGTAGACCGCTGCCAGGTCTTCTGGGCCAGGAAATACCGCCTGAAGCTCAAAGATCCGGGCGCTCCCACCAGGCGGGGGTTTCTCCTCTCTGCCGGGGGGTCAAAGGCTCCCAGGCTCTTTGACGGGGTCCATTTGACGGCCAAATATTTTTTTGACGCCATTGATGCCGAATATGCCGGTGCCCTGACCTACCCGGAGATGGAAAAGAGGAAAGAGATGATGGCCCATCCCACGGTTCTCGCTGAGCTGCAACAGGCGGCCGACGATCTCTTTGCTCCCTTTGAAAACCGGCCCTGCATCCTGTTCGCCGGCCGGGAGGGTGCCTGCCGGAGTGTTGCCGCAGCGGCCTTGGCAAAATTCAAGGCCGGCCACAGGTTCGAGGTGGTGTCCGGGGGAACAGACCCCGGGCAGGAAGTCGACAAAAACATGGTCCGGGTCATGAAAAAGCGGGGTATTGACACGGCATTTCAAAGGCCGGCTTCCGTGGAAGCCGTCGCCGGCCTTCTCTCTCCTGATATCGTGGTCACCATGGACAGAAGCGTTTCACTGACGGCGTTTCCATCGGCAAAACAGGCCTGCTGGGATCTGGACCAACCCGGCGAACTGGAAGAGGGCACCCTTAACGCCATGTGCAACACCATCGAAGCCAAGGTGGATGCCCTGATCCTTTGATGCCAGAAACTTTTTGATTTTTGGTCAGGAAGGGTCGATCTGGCACTCTTTGTTGAGGTGGAGCCGAATAAAATAGATGCCCAGGGCTGCAGCAGGAACAGCCAGTATGAACCCGATCACCGGAAGAACGGTCAATCCGGCAATGATCAGGGCAAGCGCTCCGACGAGCAGGATGGATCCCAGGGCAGCCTTGGATAGTTTCTGGGGAATACAGTCTGTCAGCTTCATATCAGTCTCCTTTTGGATGACAAGTTGATGTTTACAGGGAACGCACACATGCAATGGCTTGGGATGATCGTTTGCCATCAGCGGGCCTTCTCTGTTGTGGTCATGCATTATACCATACTCACTTTACAGAAAAAATCAATGGCAGCTCCGGATAAAATCAAACAGGGGTGATCTCCTCCAGGTTCTTTTTCGATGCCACAAGGGAGAGAAACGCCTCTTCCCGGACGGGTCTGCTGAAGTAAAAGCCTTGAATTTCATCACACTTCAGCCTTTTCAGCATGTCTGCCTGCTGTTTTGTCTCCACTCCTTCGGCGGTCACCTTGAGGTTAAGATTGGATGCAAGGGAGAGGATAGACTTGACAATGGAGAGATCCTCATTGGATCCGGGAAAGTCGTCAAGAAAGGATTTGTCTATTTTAAGCTCGTCAAAGGGGAATTTTTTCAGATATCCAAGGGAAGAGTAACCGGTACCAAAGTCGTCAATGGATATTTCACTGCCCATCTCCTTGAGCTGGGCAGTGACCCGGTAGGCCAGGGCCGGATCCGACATTACAACGCTTTCCGTTATCTCAAATTTGAGGGATTCGGGGTTCGCCCCTGTCTCCTTGAAAAAAGTCTCGATCTTGTCGAGGAGTTCCGTATCCTGGAATTGAACCCCGGAGAGGTTCACCGACATGGTAAGGCCCTGGTGGCCAAGCCTGCTCCAGCGGCTGATGGTTTCAAAGGCCGTCTTCATGACCCACTCACCCATGGGGACCATATAGCCGGTTTCTTCGGCCACTGGAATAAAAAGGGCCGGCGAGATGACTTCACCATCTTTAATCCACCGGATGAGGGCCTCGGCTCCGGAGATTTCCCCCGTTGAAAGGGAGACCTTGGGCTGGAAGTAGAGCTCAAACTCCCCGTTCAAGAGGGCGGATGCAAGGTTCTGTTCGGTTTCAAGCCTTTGAGCGGCAACCTCGTCCATTGACGAGGTGAAAAAGGAGATGCCCCGCTTGCCGGTATTCTTCCCTCTGAACATGGCCATTTCAGCATTTTTGATCAAAACTTCCGCCGTGTTGCCATCGTGGGGAAAAATCGAGATCCCGATATTGGAGTTGCAGAAAATCTCCCGCTCTTTCAGCTGGTACGGTCCCTGGATAATTTTCTGGATGGCCGAAGCCTCTTTCATGATCCGGTTCTGATCCTTTGCTTCCGGAGCGAAAACAATGAATTTGTCTCCGACGAACCGTGCGATGACCATCTCTTCCGGCGCATTCTGCTTGAGGTTCTCCGCCAGGAGGTGGAGCAGCGTGTCACCGGTTATGTGGCCCAGGGTGTCGTTGATGTTTTTGAAATTGTTGAGGTCAATGAAGAGCAGGGCAAATTTCTCCTCTCTTTTTCTCGAGAGGTTGATGTTCCGCTCGATGACGTCGGTGAAAAGCTTCCGGTTGGGAAGCCCTGTTATGGCATCGTGGTAGGTCTGGTAATGGAGCTTCTCCTTGTTGAGAACAGATTCGGTGATGTCATGGAAAATACCGATGTACTTGATGATATTGCCGTTTTTGTCTGGAATGGCAGAGATGGAAAGCCATTCAGGATAGGCCTGGCCGTTTTTCCGCCGGTTCCAGATCTCCCCTGCCCACTGGCCCCTGCTTTTAATCTGCTGCCACATTTCCCGGTAAAACTCGGCATCGTGCTTGTCAGATTTTAAGATGCTTGGTTTTTTCCCGATAACCTCTTCTTCGGTATACCCCGTTATCTCGGTAAAAAGGGGGTTTATTCTTTCAATGGTGGCGTGGGTGTCTGTGATGCAGATCCCTTCAATGGAATTTTGAAAAAAGGCATCTGACAGAACAAGGAGGGATTCGTAGGCCTTTTGTGCGGTGATCTCCTTTCCGTAGATATAAGCTGAGGCTATGTCTTGATATGGGGAGATGGTAAAGGAGAAGGTGCTTCCATTGTCGGAATATTCCGTTTCCACGGGCCGGCCGGTTTTAAAGGCTCTCTCCACCAGGGAAGAGAAATGGCCCGGCAGTTTGCCTTCCAGCTTGAGATCAAAGGTTTCAAGGGTTTTGGCGGCTGAAGCGTTGAAATAGGAAATAGTGTGTCTTCTGGTCACCCGCATCACCGGGTGTGGATTCTCATCGGGGAATTTTGCCAGGATTCTTATCTCTTCTTCCCTGGTTTTTCTCTCTTTCATTTCAGATTCAAGCCTTTTGTTTTTGGCAGAGAGTTCGTCCATGAACTGGTTGAAGTAACGGGCCAGCCCCCCGATTTCTCCGGGAAAAGTGTCCGGGATGCGCACGTCAAGGTTCCCCCTGGATGCATGCTGGATTTTTCGGGTAAACGCCCCAATGGGGCCGGTGATGGAGCGGCTCAGCCAGATGATCAGGGGAATACCCGCCAGCACCAGAAAGACCAGGCTGCCGAGAAAAATAGATGCAGTCTTGTACACCGGCGAATACAATTCGTTTTTATACCCCGATGCGCCGATGATGAGTTCAAACTGGGGGATGTATTTGAAATAGACGATTTTTTTTCTCTGTTTCTTCTCTCCAGGAGTGTTCCAGAGATATTCTATCCTGCCGTTTTTACGGGAGATGATCTGGTCCAAAATCTTCTTTTTTTCAAGGTCAGAGACTCGGTCTCTGTTGAGTTTTTCTTTTTGGGGGTGAATGAGGATTTGTCCGTCTTTTGCCAGAAGAAATGCATACCCGGTTTTGCCGAATTCCAGGGCCTCGATGTTGTTCTTCAGATCCTCTACCCTTAGAAGGTCCTTGAATTCCGATGTGTAGGAAGAGGCGGAGACGATCCAGTTCCACGGTTTGAAATGCTCAAAGGACAAGGCCTTTTTCCTTCTTTCGGCATCGTCGGGGTTCTTCCAGAGGTATTCGATATACCCTTTTTCAGATGAAATCTGCTGTTTTACAAAATCGTTGTGCAGCAGAGATTGGCTTTCAAGATCTTTTTTGGGGTGGGTGACAATTTTCCCGGCGGTGCTGAGGGTGTAGATATAGCCTGTCTTTCCGATGGTCTGGGAGGAAAAGAAAATTTCTGCCTTGCGTTTTGCCTCGTCAAGGGTCATGCGCTCTTTAACAACCTGGCCCTGGAGAAATTCAAGGGCTTTGATATTGGTGGAGACGATGGTCCTCAAATGATTTTTAATGGAAATTTCCGCTGCGGTTTTCACCAGGTTGTGAAAGAGATCTATGGTTGTTTCCAGTTCGTTTTTGATTCTGTTTTGAACAAGATCCTGAACAAGGGGGGCGGTGACCATTGTCGAGACGAGAACGGCCGTCAGGAGAAGGCCAAAATAACTGACCAGTAATCTCTTACCGATGGTTGTCTTTTTAAAATTGGTGATATCCATGTTTTGATTTCCCGGTGAAGATTTCACTTGTTTATTCACGGTTCGCTTTTAGAACCATATGTCCCTTTTGGCAATGGTCAACAGCCAACCTCCCTTATATCATTGTCAAATGAAAAATCAAATTTTATCTCTCAATTTTCAGCACTTCTAAACAGTGAAGAGGGGGGGCGCCAAATGTGACAAGTGGCCGATGTTATAACCAAGCCCCAAATGTACGCAAACAAAGTGTATTCAGGTGCATGGGGCCTGATTCTATAATTTGGGAAAAAACATTTTATGTTGACATTCAAAATTACTCTCGATAAATTGCCGAAATTACGGGGGTGCTGTCGGTCTTTCATCGGCAGCCGGTCATGCCGCCTGCTGCAGGGGCGCAAAACACTTTACCCTGGAATATGCCGCTGACATTGCAGGGGGACACCTTTTGCGCAACATATAAAATTAAGTATGAGGAGGGAAAAGTCTATGAAGAGAGAAACATGGGGAAGCAGGGCTGGATTCATCCTTGCTGCCGTCGGTTCCGCCATCGGGCTGGGAAACATCTGGCGGTTTCCCTACATGGCGTTTGACAACGGGGGAGGTGCCTTTCTTATTCCCTATTTTTTCGCATTGATCACTGCGGGAATCCCGATCCTGCTGCTGGAATTCTCCCTGGGCCATAAAATGAAGGGGAGTGCTCCTTTGAGTTTTGCCAAACTGGGCAGGAAATACGAATGGCTGGGGTGGTGGCAGGTGCTGATCAGTTTTGTCATTGCCGTGTACTATGTGGTTATCATCGGATGGGCCATCGCGTATACCGGATACTCCTTCACCCTGGGGTGGGGCGAGGATACCATCGCCTTTTTTGTCGGGGACTTTCTCCATCTCACCGAAGGTCCCTTCCAGCTGGGCGGATTCCAGGGGCTCATCGTAGCCACCACGATTCTGGCCTGGCTGATCAGTTTTGTCGTTCTATATGCCGGCATCAAGTCCGGCATTGAAAAGGCCAGTAAGATTTTCATGCCCATACTGATCGTCATTCTGCTGGTCGTTCTGGTCAGGGGGGTAACCCTTCCCGGGGCAGGTGCCGGCCTTGACATGCTGTTCAAACCGGATTTTTCCAAGATTTTCAACGCCGGCGTCTGGGTTGACGCCTACGGACAGATCTTTTTCACCTTGAGCATCGCCTTTGCCATCATGGTGACCTATTCCAGTTATCTGCCTGAAAAATCGGACCTGGTCAACAACGCCTTTATCACCGCCCTGTTAAACTGCGGGTTCAGCGTGCTCTCAGGCATCGCCCTGTTCAGTATCGTCGGATTCATGATGCACGAAAGCGGCGGAGAGCTTCCAGCCAAACTCAGCGGGGTTTTTCTGGCCTTCGCCACCATCCCGGAAGCCATTAACCAGCTTCCCGCCCTGCAGCAGCTCATCGGCGTTCTGTTCTTTTTGTCGCTGACCTTTGCCGGTCTTTCATCGTTTATATCCATCAACGAGGTGGTGATCTCTTCGGTGAGTGAAAAAATGGCCCTGCCCCGGCGAAAGGTTGTTGTGGGATACACCCTTGTGGCCGGCGGAGTGAGCCTGATATTTACCACCGGCGCCGGTCTGTACATCCTCGATATCGCCGATCACTGGGTCATGGGCTTCGGCGTGGTTCTCTCCGGCGTGGCTGAAGTGATTCTCCTGGGATGGGTCTTGAAAATCTCGGATTTAAGAAGCCATTTTGAACCGATATCCGATTTTAAAATCGGCAAATGGTGGGAGTTTACCATTAAAATCGTCACCCCCCTGATTCTTGGGGGAAGTGCTGTCAAAAATTTTGTTCAGGAATTTTCCAAGCCCTACGGCGATTATTCCATTGGTGCTCTGGTTGCCTACGGCTGGACCGTGGCCCTGGCGATCCTGATCCTCGGCATTGTTCTGGGAAAAACCGGATGGAAAGATTCTTCAATGCTTGAAACAAGTCGAAGCCACAACTAAGGAGGCGGCCATGTCATCATCAGCCATTATTTTCATGATATTCGGACTTCTTCTCACCTGGGGAGGAGCGGCGGTGTGCATTTTCATCGCCATGAAAAAACGGGACATGTAGTCCCCCATACCCGCAGATGATCCGCCGGTGATGGAATGTCAACCTTCCATTGCCGGCGGATCTGTTTTTTTAAAAGGAGAGCACCGTATGACCCTTGAATCAATAACCAGGCAGCTGCTTGAAGATGTGGCTCCCCTGAAATTTAACACACCGGTAACCCACGTTTACAACCCCCTGGAATATGCCCATGACCCCCACATGGACTACCTGAAAAAGTACGGCGCCGCCCCCAGGGAAGTCGTTATGGTGGGGATGAATCCGGGGCCCTACGGTATGGCCCAGACAGGGGTGCCGTTTGGCGAAATAGAGATGGCTGCCGGCTGGCTTGATATCAAAGGAAAGGTAAGACAACCCGGTATCGTGCACCCCAAACGGCCCATCCATGGCTTTGAGTGCCGCCGCAGCGAGGTCAGCGGAAAACGGCTGTGGGGATGGGCAAGGAGAAATTGGGAAACCCCTGAACGGTTTTTTCACCGTTTTTTTGTGGCCAACTACTGCCCCCTGGTTTTCATGGAAGAGAGCGGGCGAAACAGAACCCCCAACACCCTGCCCGCTGCCGAGCGCAAACCGCTCTTCCAGGCCTGTGACCGTGCCCTGAGGCAGACTGTAAAGCACTTTTCACCGAGGGTTGTGGTGGGCATCGGAAAATTCGCCGCAGACCGCTCCAAAGCGGCCCTTGCCGGCCTGGATGTCACCGTGGGACGGATCACCCACCCCAGCCCGGCCAATCCCAAGGCGAACAAGGGATGGGAAAACCATATCCAGGCAGAACTGGCCGAGCTTGGAATAGATGTTAACCGCTGTTCTCCATGACTTCAGGCCCAACCCGGGAGACGGCGTAAAAGAGATGACATCCGGGGGGATTCTAAAATTTTGACGAACTGAGGAGCGGCATGCCCCGGGCAGAGGGGCAGCCATAT